>QMYO01000263.1 GCA_003662715.1 Candidatus Bathyarchaeota archaeon
GATAAGTGGTGAGAGTTTATGGTGGTGTGTATTGACCCCAAGTTTGTCCGTAGGCTAGGGCCACTTGTACTAGGTCTGAAAGTCCGACTGCACCGCTCGGAGCTGCAATGTCGCAGCCTGGCTCCCAGTTAGGACTAGGTGCAAGGTCTCCTGAGCTTCCATAGGCTAAGGCTACTTGAACCAGGTCTGGTAGTCCGATTTTGTAGCTGCCTCCTTGTGGCGGCTCGCCTGTGTCGAAGAAGTAGACGAAGTCTACATCGCAGCGGTATACTTCGTCATAAGAGTATCCTAGGGACATCCAGAAGTCTGGGAATCTTTCTAGTAGACACCATGCTCCGGCATCAAGTATTATTTCACCTGTTAACGGGTCTTTGGCGTGGTCTTTGTATTTCCACATGCTTATTCCCACAAGTACTTGGTCAATTGTCCAACCTTCTTCCTTGCCTGGCCAAACTCCGTGGTGGTCTTCAATTTGCTCGTATATATGTTTGGGTAGCGGTGCAACGCCTGGCACATAAACGTTCCAGTAGCATCTTTCTGTCATGATGAACTCTATGTGGTAGTCGTTATGGATTATTATTTCCTCTATCATGCCGTAGAGGTCTGGGTATGCCCACGAATCTTCATAGCTTAATATTAGGTTTATGGTGTAGTTGATGTCGTGAACGGTGAACGGTGTGCCGTCGTGCCATAAAATGTCGTCTCTTATCCACGCGTGTATGTGATCTTTACCCTCTACTGTTTCCGCCTTCCAGTCTACCGCGTACCATGGCATGTCACTCGCTTCTGGAGACTTTCCAGGCTTAACTGGATCGTAGGGTTTGAATGTCAACATGCCGAAGCCGAAGATTCTGTCGAGCACCTCATACTCGTATAGCCACTGTGCAAAGAGTGGGTTTAGTACGCTTGCTGGGGGCTGGTTAAGTCCCCAAATCACCTGTGTCTTTTCAGGGTCTTCATGATATACGTTAAGCAGCATCATTTCAATGTTTGTGCTGAAGCCGTAGCCCCTTGTGTTTATTGTGCCTAACAGTCCTTTTCTGTAGGCTACGTAGCCTCCAGACGTGTATAACCATACTCCATAACATTTTTCGACGAGTATCCTTTGACATTCACGTGCAGCTTGAATTGCAGTATCAATGTCTGGGCACTTCGGATATTCCAGTTCAGCCCAGTAGGTTAGTTCAGGGTCTTGTATGAGCGGATAGTTTGGTCCCCATTCGAATATGCCGATGGGCGTATATAACGCATAGAAGTGAAGTGGGAATCTTCCCATACTCCAACCGCCAGTGTAAATGTGGTAAGCCCAATCCCTCATCACTGGAGGAGCGCAAACACTTGATGGGCCCTCTGTAACATCAACTGGTATTCCTAGCTTCTTCATGTGTTCAACAAGGGCTAATCCCGCTTGATGCCTTGGCGTGTGGTCGCTTCTAACGTAAACCTTCAGCGGGCGTAGGTCTTGGCCTTCCAGTTCATGGCCTTCTGGATATGTGCGTATGAACTGAGCTGACCATGGCTTTGTATCGTCATAATCCGGGTTAGGTGTAGAGCCTTGCTCGAATCCTGCCTCATCCAATAATGATGCAGCCTCTGCTGGATCATACTCGTATGGGTAGTTGCCCAAGTCTTCTCCGTTTGGACCCCACCTACAATAGTCAAAGTTCACCCATGGGTCATCGTGCAGAGGCCTTGAAACAGGTGTGTCAATCCTTGTGCCGAACCCTTTAACAATGTCTGCCAAAAGCCACTCTTTGTCAACGCAAAAAGCCAAAGCTTGCCTAAACTTGGTGTAGTTGAGCGGGTTTCTTCCAGCGTCAGGGTCGTAAAGTGAAGTGTAGTTGTTGTTAAAGTCGATTTCAAACATGCCAAACTCGTTGTAAGGTGCGACTAAAATGTTTGGGTCCGTTTTCGCGTATTCATATTGGCTGTAGGTTATAGGCCAGTTCATTATGTCAATTTCGCCAGCCTTTAATGCATCCCAAACGGCGCCAACGCCACCATAATACCTGATTAGCATTTCTTGAAATCTTGGGCCTCCCGCCTGAGCGTTTACTGGTGCTGGCACAAAGCCAATTAATAGCAGCAATGGTATAGCCGCAAGCGCTAAAACTGATTTCCTTTTCAATTTTCCTCTCTCCTTTCCTACTTTAGACGGTATATATTTTATTAGTCGACAATTTAAAGCTTACTGAAACTTTTTTCTATTTCCTTTACATTCAACAGTTGTAGAAACAAAGGATGAGAAAAATTAGGAATAGTGAAGTTCATTTAAGCCTATGCTTTACTTACCGCCTTTTCGCCTTTTGGCCAATACGACAACAACCACGATTACTATAAGTATCAGTATTATAGCCGTTATGAATATTGGACTTTGCCACCAAGGTGTTGCAGGAGCTTTAACATTTACTATGATTTCATTGCTCTCAACGGTTTCATCTCCTATTTGCGCGATAGCCTTAACCTTATAACCACCAGCCTCAGGTTTCTGCCAAACAAAGCTGACTGAAACATCGTTTAAATCCGGCACATTGACATTTGTTGAATTCAATTTTTTCCACGGTTCATCTCCCCTCTTAAATTGAATCGTGATGTTCGCAGTGTAGGGAGGTTGCGCTTCCTCTAATAGTAGGGGGTATAACGTACAAGTCAAGTTAATGTTCCCCCCATGAGAAATCGAAACTTTATCAGCTCTTAAAATAAGCGCTGACCCATAGAAACCACTGTGAAGCGATACGGGCTTCACCCTAGTCATGTCAGGCTTCATGAAATAAACACCCACTTCTTTTGTGTCAACCATGCTGTAAGGCAATAATTCAAGAGGGGAGACTCCTTCCCCTATTATTGTGAAGTTAATTCTACACAGTAAGCCATCTCCCTGAGGAAGATTCGTTGGAGTACCTAACAAGGTTTCAGCATAGGTAATAATTGCACGTGGTGGAGTTGCCTCTTCATGCCTCTCCTGAGTTGAATGTACAAACGTTTGGACCCCACTTGCATTTAGAAAACTACCTTGGATCACCATCGAGGCATTTAAAACCGTTGGGTCATATTCCAATTGAACTTGCACCGCGTACACTGGCGGAGCATTTTCAACTGTCACGTTTATTACGAACCATGTGCCGGTCTGGTTTAATGGAACGGCATTCGGAACCACTTTCACGTCACCTCCCTGAATTACTTGAAAGGCAAAAGATATCTCTGAAGTATAATATAGAGCATGTGCAAGTAAGATTAGCAAAGCAGCCGCGATAAGATGTTTCCCTTTTCCCTGCACCATTTTGTTTCACCCTTTTGCATGCAATTAGCAGATTTGGAATATATAAGTGTTAGCTGAGAAGAAGGCTTTTCATGTTCCTATAGAAAAAAATTCCAGAAAGCTTTATAATGAGTATGTGAATAATTTATTCGCATAGCTTAAGAAGGAGAAAGGAGAATGAGAAGTAAAATTTCTAGTCTAGCGATAATTTTTCTGCTATTAGCAAGCAGTGCCATAGTATTTACACCAACAGCATCGGCGTTTCCGGGCGCTTACTATGAGGTTTTGCCTGAACTGAAAGAGTTTGGTCCAGATCCATGCGAAAACCAAGAATTCACAGTGGCCGTCTGGCTCAAAAACGTAACAACAGACTCTGTCCCTGAAGGTGTTTACGGTGTCGAGATCCAGTTTCAGTGGAATAGCACCTACCTAGAACTCAGGCGCGTACTCCTCAAAATAGGTGTTTCAGGTGGAGTCTTAAACTCGCCATACTTTACAGCTAAAAAC
>QMYO01000264.1 GCA_003662715.1 Candidatus Bathyarchaeota archaeon
CGTTGGAGTGATTTCCCCTAATACGAAAGACTCATACTGAGAACGCTTCTTCCAATCGATTCCTCCAATTCCCTTCTCACCATATCCATACATATCATTTAATTCCTTTATATCCTTCGGTTGATAATCTCTCTTCTTAACAATCTTCATAACCCTTATGTTCTAAATCAAAAGTAAAATAAAATGTAAGTGCTAATAAATTAACGATTTGAGAGATTAGTTATGCCTTCAGTTGAGAAGCATGTTGAGTATTGCGTAAAAAATTTTGGAAGAGAAAACGAAGCTTTGTGTTATCAGGTTAATAGTTGGATGGATGCTCCTTCAAGAGATGTGGGTTCTAGACATAGGATTTTCCGTCATGACCTTGAACGGACAATACTGATGGCTATTATAGAATTTCTCAGTAAAGAAGAATATGAAAAGTTTCTATCTCATTTTGAAGGTTTAAAAGATGGGGAGAAGAGAGTTGTAGAGTTTCATACGCCAAAATTCAAGGAAGGGAAACTCGAAAAGACGGAAGAAGAGAAGTGGAAAAATAAGGCTGGACTAATAGCAAATATCGTAATCCAGCATCTTATGCTTGATGGACTACTGACACAAAGAGATCTGGACACAATAATGCATAAAGGATTAAATCTAAACGTGAATATGATTCTCAAAGAGATTAAGGAAGAACAAAGGAAAATCAGATTACAGACTCAAACAAAGTTTTTCGGATCTGGCACTATAACAATAACTGTCCTTTCATTATTATGCGGATTCATATGTTCAACCATCTTGTTCGGAAGCATGGGATTGTTTGAAATCGGCATTGTCAGCATTGTTCCACTCTTTTTAGTGACCGTTCTTCTTTCCCTTCCATTCGTATTCTTATTTGTTCTGATCTTCCCAATTCTGTCTAAAGGAACACAGAAGAAAGCGAATAAATGACATTTTTTAACTTAAGAAATGGAATCATAACCTTAGAAGTCAAAACGCTTCCAATTTTTAGTAAACTAATCTTAAGATGGTTTTCTCGAAAAACTACCAATAGAAATAGCAATAGATCTTTGTTTCACGTGGAACAATAAAAAGGATGTGATGTTTAGTTGCTACAGGTTAGTAACTATCTGATAGACTCGCTGATTAACTTATTCCAATGGTTAAGGTATATGATTAGGTTGCAGCATCCATCTTGTTACTAATGATATCTTCATCAGATCTTCTTTAGCCTTAAATAAAAAAGGGGTATTACGGGTTTTTCAAGAGTCTTCCACTTCCTGCATGACTAAAATAGGATACACTCGTGTCTATGTTTGTTCTGATGAATAAGGCATCTCCTTCATCGAATATATCTGTTGATACAGTTCCACTTACACTTGATATTTTTTGTTCGATCGTTGTGCCGCCAGCACTAACTAACCCTCCTTGTTCCCCTTGTCGCCATCCAATGGACCACTCCCATCTTGTACCACTATAATGTATGTTCAGAGAGAATTCTATAATCCATATTATGCCGTATCCAACATCATACTCGTATCTTAGAGTTTCGCCACTATTGATTGTAAAGTTCTCAACTCTGTGAAGATCTTTGGCATCTATGATGTTAAGTGTATTTAGAAGGCTTGAATAGCTGTCCTTAAGACTATTATATTCATGTAAAAGGGAATCGTAACTTTTCTGAAGTTCATTAAGGTCATTTGTTAAGTCTGATATCTGAGATTGAAGATTAGAAATTTGAGCATCCTTTGTTTTTGCTTGAGATTGGAGAATGCTGATCTTATCGTTTTGGTCTGCTATTTGAGATTGTAGATACGAAATTTGTTCGTCCTTAGATTCAAGCTGACCTTGAAGATTTTCAATCTGCTCTTCCAATTCGTTGATTTGACGCTCAAATTCTGAAGGGTCTACTCCTTTAGGCGTAACTATGTATCCCAGAATTAAACCTATAGTCAAACCAGCTATAATGCCAACCGCCAAATTTTTTGTTAGAAGTGACATACTTACTTCACATTCCCCAATTAAACAAAAATTATTAGAAATAAATGGTTTACCGTTTAACCGTTCTAGTTACTTACCTCAAGATTCAATAGGTCTCGTATGCCTTTCAATGTTCTGGTTTTGAGATCTTTGATTAGTAATGGGTTGAAGTAGTTGGTCATGAATACGTTTGAGGATACTCTGCCTTGAAGGAAATCTATTTCAGCTACGCTTAGATGTTTTGTCATTACTGAAGCCCAGTACTCTCTTATGTCTGCAAATCTAAGCTTGATTCTTCTCCTTTGCAGCAGCTTATTAATTATTGAATCAGTAAGCTTCTCTGAATCAACTATATTGTCGATCATTTCTTCATGAACAAAGCTAATGAAGGCTTTCTTAGTAGGTCTAAGGAAAATCTGATGAAACTTGAAATGTTCCAAAGTCTGATCCAAGTAATATTCTTCCAGCCTATTTCGTCTAGAAAGGTCTATTATTAGGTTGTAGCTGTTTAAGCTTTCATTCTTCCTTAGCCCTGTAGCAACCATAAAATCAATAAATGTTGAGAGTCTAGGAACCTTCCTCTTCACAGTTGAGATCCAGTCTCTAATGTCATCATCATTCCTCGATCTTAGAAGCCTCCTTATAATCACCAAGTCACTGTTGCCACTAGACCACTTGAGATCATAAGACTTAACCAGATCCTTAAAGAACGAATAAATCCCCAGATACTTCGAAAAGCAACTAAGAGCTTTCATCGCATGAAGACGTTTCTCATCACTCAAAAGCCTAAGCCTGGAAAGATCACCAGATAATAAGAGCTTATGAAAACTCTTAGAATACGAGAAATAAGTCGAAGCTACGCTACGAGAATACTTGCCAAACAAGAAACTCTTATATTCATTCCAGCTGAAGCCACTATAGAGCTTACCAAGGCGATGCCCTAACCGGCTAGGCCACCGAGGCTTTTGTGACTTAACGCGTTGATGGTCATCTCGATTATTTAAAAATTTTTGGGGGATATAAAAATATGCGTGATTTGGGGATTCCCCTTTACCAAAAAAGGCTTAGTCGCGTATTTTACCATTTCATGGCGTTTAGGAATGTTAATGCTATTAAGGTGTGGCCGGTTGGGAGGGGGTGGACGCCGTCGCCTCTTGTCCATGAATAGTCCGGTCTTTTCGTTTTTGCTTTTTTGAAGGTTTGTTGGAGGGGTACGAGGATCGCTTGGTGTTCTGTTGCTAGTTGATGGATGATCTCGTTGTATGCGTCAACGTTCAAGTCTCTAGAGATCTCGTCTTCTTCTTTAAGGTAGAAGATCTCGGACATGACGATTTTTGCATCTGTCTCCGTTTTCGTTCTCTCTAATATTGTTTTGTATGAATCTCTGAAATCTCGTAGGCATTCCTTCAGGTTTCTACCCGATTGTTTGTCTCGGGCTACGTTGTTGATGCCGATGGCGATTGAAACCCAGTCAGGCTCTTCATTCACAACATCCTCAGTCCATCTTTCAACGAGTCCCTGCACGGTGTCGCCGCTTATACCCTTATTGATCCAGCGGATTCTTCTCTCCGGATACTTCGCTGTCACCAGATTTACAACCATGGAAACATAGCCGTTTCCTAACGGCGCAAATTCCATTCTTCTTCCACAATCAGTTATGCTATCTCCTATGAAGACAAATCTTTCTCCAGACTTGATCCTAAAACTCATCGTACATCATCTTCTATTATCATTAAATTAAAAAAAGGCAAAAGAGAGATATTCTTTTATATAAGACCCGAACGTATCATAGATTGACC
>QMYO01000265.1 GCA_003662715.1 Candidatus Bathyarchaeota archaeon
ACATAAAGTAAAGTCTTACAGTCTTGCTCGCCCGCCCTATTTATTTGAAACTTAAGTTGCCTAGTGAACTCGTCACGTTTTGATCTAGGCTTTCCTTCAGGATTTCCATGCAAACTAATATTTCGCAAAACTTCTCGGATGACAGGTGGAGGCTCCCCTTTCTCTACAACCAGACTTCTTAATGCCTCTGTTATTCCGAGAATGTCGACTTTATGGTCTGTGAATTTATTGTTTGGAAAGCTATCCCAGCTTCTCGGGTCCAACGCTAAACAGTGTTCTTGGCAGTTGCCGCATAGTGTACATGAATATAGAGAGTCTATGAACTCCTCAGATAATTTTGAAACGTCAATTTTTCCCTCTAAAATTCCTCTCGCAATTATGTTTCTGCCTTTAGCTGTGAATGCATCGAAGCCTCCAGTTTTCTCGCGGATGGGACATACCAAATCCGTTTTATCTCTTGCTCTAACCATACTTTTACAATATCCGCATCTAGCGCAGAGATAAAGGTCTTCTATATAATCAGCTAAGCTTCTCCCAGCTTTTCTTCTGTTTAAAATTTCTGTGGTCATCATTTTGCCTCCTTTTAGCTAACAGGCAAGGATAAACCGCCGGGATTCATTATGTTGTTTGGGTCTATGGCTTTCTTGATTTTTATTAGTAGTTCTCTGTACACCGGATTTTTCATAATTGTGTATGGATACCATATTTTACCTAGCCAGTAGTTGCATCCACCGTTCTTCGTAGTTGTTCTCTCAGCGTACTTCTCGCATAGGTACTTTACGAATTTCACTGCTTCAGGATTGCTCTGGTCATAATACAATGAAGTTGAGACATGCCCGGCGTTTTTATGTGCAATGCTAACCGTTGAATGCGTTATTTTATACTTTTTGAATTCATTTTCATACTGTTTCAAAAAGTCAAGAATATCCAGCAAATCCTTTAGCGTATCTCCCGCTGGAATCATGTGGCAGTTCCATTGCCACTGACCAATTTTGGCGGCCCACTTCGGAAGAAGCTCAAATTTATACTCCCAGTCCGCCTTGGCGTATTTTTCAGCATCCAACGGTTCTCCTCCTTCTTCTCTTGCTATTTGATCCAAAAGTTTTCTTCTAGCCTCGACAAGCTCATGGGTTTGATCTTCAACCACAAATGTCAAAAGGGATATGTAGCCCTGCTCTAGGAGTTCAGGTGCGTTAACTTCTAGACCGTCTTCAGCAAACCATGCAACATGCTCTGCCTCGCGAGTCTTCAGCCAACGGTAATAACATCTTTGACATGATTCATAGTCTCTAAATCCATAGGCTCCGAAGGCGCTGTCAACAGCTTTTGGGTATAGACGTAAGGTTACTTCCACTATTACGCCGAAGCAGCCTGCTGAACCAATAAATATGCCAGCCAAATCTGGGCCTATACAGTATCTATAGAAGTTCTTGGCGGACGGATTTACCGCCGAACCCGTCACCAATATCTCGCCGTTCGGCAGCACTACCTTCAAATTTGTAACGTCTTCTGCGCAGACGCCGTATCTTGGGCTTCCATAACCGTTACTTTGGACTGCGATGCTTCCACCCACGGTTGCCGCATATCCAGAATATGGCCCTTTAAAACCTAGCCTCCAGCCCCTTTCTTCCACTTCCTTGTTGAGTTTACCCCAAGTAGCTCCCGCTTGAACAGTGACAGTCTGAGAAACCTCGTCAATTTCAACAATTTTGTCTAGTCGAGTTAAATCAATTAGAATTGACTCCCGTATTTTCTCTCCTCGACTTCCGCCAGCGTCGGTTCCTCCCCCTCTAACATATACTGGGGTTTTAGTTTCATTTGCCAGCCGTAATATTCTTGAAACCTCTTCTATGGTGCCGGGACGCACCACAATTGCTGGCGGTGTAGGATTAACATTGTCAAATATGTTTGAATCCATGGAATAGCTCCAACATATGTAGGGGTCGTCTGAAACGTATTTTGATCCAACTATTTCCTTGAGTTTCTCCAAAATTTTGGCTTTTTCCAACATTTTTTCCTCAAATCAAATCTGTATTGGCTCCCATTTGCCCGATTTCATTGACTTATAGCAAGAGTCGAGCATGCAATGGACAATGTAGCCGTCCTTGAAAGTTTCTATTGGCATTTCACCCTTTATTATGCATGACAGAAAATGCTTCAGTTCGGCTAAATAACCATAAACTTCATGTTCTCTCCAAGTTGGATACATCCAGCCTTTCTTTACCTCCGCTTTTTCAACGATGTATCCTACTTTCTCTTCGGGAGCAACCGTAAAGGCTCTTACTCCAGTTTCTCTTGTTACATCGATGAAGATTGCGCCGTCAGACCCGTGTATTTCAATGCGTATGTCAAGGCCTCCATGTGTCGCCCAGCTGTTTTCAGATTGGCTAAGTTTGTCTCCCTCATATTTGATTAAGGCAAGACTATTGTCTTCAGCCTTTGTTTTATCCTTGTGAACTAGAGTGGCGCCCCACGCAAAGGCTTCTTTCGGTTTTTTGTCTATAAGAT
Source organism: Candidatus Bathyarchaeota archaeon (assembly GCA_003662715.1). The sequence goes on from QMYO01000265.1 coordinate 2,509, forward strand.
ACCTTGCAACTTCAACTGAGTGGCAACCCATATCTATTAAAACTCCGCCTCCAGCAAGGTCAGGATTCCAGAACCAAGCTGAATGCGGCCCAAAGTGAGCCTCTCTGCTTCTAACCCAGATGATTTCTCCAATGACTCCTTTCTCGATAAATTCCTTTGCTTTAATCACATGAGGTATGAACAATTGATTTTCTGCATAACAGTGGATGACTCCAGCATTTTCAACAACCCTTAACATTTCTTTGGCTTCATCCAAGGAACGAGCCAAAGGTTTCTCGCATATTATGTGCTTACCGTTCTCAGCGGCAATTATCGCTGCTTTTTTGTGGATGAAGTTAGGTAGACCTATGTCTATTACTTCTATATCTGGATCTGAACACAGCTTTTCGATAAAGTCCTCCCCAGCATATACTTTTTTGATGCCCCATTCGCTTGCAAACTTTTCCGCAACTTCTTTTTTGCGTCCCCCTACAGCTACAACGTTTGCCTCTGCGATTTCTCTATAGCAGGGCATATGGAATGTTGATTGGACAAAGCCGTAGCCTAAAATACCAATGTTCACATTCTTCATTGTTTTACACCCTACTCTCGTTTACTCTCTCGATGATATAAGTTCTACCTAGACAGACTATTGTTTATCTTTTCAAGCTGGACTAAATGTTTTTAAATTGAGGCGTTCAAATAAAGCTACAATATTAAATTAAGCTATTAAGAGGGAAAAATGTGAGCGAAGAAAAACTTGCCATTAAAGGAGGAAAACCAGTAAGAGAGAATGTTTTGCCATTTGTTCCAGAAGAGGCGGACATAACCGATGAGGAAATTAATGCTGTAGTGGAAGTATTGAAAACAAAGCGGCTTTCTCAACTTGTAAGCGAGAAAATAAGGGAATTTGAAGAGGCTTTCGCCGAATATTACGGCGTTGAGTATGCGATAGCCGTTAATTCGGGAACTACGGCGTTACACGTAGCCCTTGCAGCCGATCCAGTTGGACCGAAAAATGATGTTATCCTCCCACCTTACAGCTTCATTGCGACTGCAAACGCCATAATTCACCAGACTGCTGTGCCAAACTTCGCTGATATAGACCCGAAAACGTACACTTTAGACCCAGAAGATTTTGAGAAAAGAATAACGCCGAAGACGAAGGCTGTAATACCTGTTCACATGCTTGGGCATCCAGCAGACATGGATGCGATAATGGAAATTGCGGAGCGACACAACTTAATTGTAATAGA
>QMYO01000266.1 GCA_003662715.1 Candidatus Bathyarchaeota archaeon
AGAAAACACGGGCCCGGTGGGATTTGAACCCACGCTCTCCGGCTCCGAAGGCCGACGCCTTAATCCAAACTAGGCTACGGGCCCATTTATTAATCTTTTACAGGTCTATTTTAACATAGATTAAAGTCTTTCTTCGTTAACCAATAGAAACATTTTCCATAAGTTTTATTTTGTCAAATTTTAGATTATAAATAGGTGAAAGTTCTTGAAAAGGACTTTTGCTAGTAGCATTTTCATTATAATTTTACTTGTTAGTTTACAGTTGACGTTTGTAAGAAACGCTCAAAGTTTCCATTTTGTTTTACCCTCCACATTGTGGGCTAATAGTTTTCAATCTTGGTCTCTTCAGGGTTGGACCATGAAGAAAGGAGGTAGCAATGCAGTAGTAGAGTTTTCCACCCTAGAAACGTATTCTTCACCATACAGCCTTCATGTGAATTCTTCTTCTCAAAACTCAGGTTTCGCTTTTGCGATAGGTCCTAGTGACTGGATGAGTCCTCCGCTGAGCAATGGAAGTCTGTGTTCAATCGATTATTCTAAAAAATATGTAATTGAATTTTATTTCTGTATTCCTGGAACTAATAATAATCTTCTAAATGTATTTAGGAACCAGCATATAATTACAGGTATTCAGGGTGCAACACTTTATTGGGAAATGGGAGGTTCCAGATATAACATAACTACTTTAGAAGAAGATAGATGGTATCGTATAACTTATTGGGTGGTTCCGGGCACAGGATTTTACATTGATGTTTATGACACAGTTAATAAAAAATATGTAGTTGAGGATCAATTTTGCCGTTTTCATGGTGGAACGTTTAATCGTCCACCATTTGTTGTGGGAGACATTGAAGACGGAGTTGAACAATATGGCGAAGCATATTGGGATGATTTTAAAATATACTTCCATTCCAAACCTAGGGTTAACATAGATTTTAGATTACTGGCAATAGAGGGTTATTTTGGTAATGTCTCTATGAAATCAGCTGAACATCTTATTATGAACTTAACAAAGTTCTTTAATTGGCAAAATAGAACTTCCAATTACATTGGTGTTAATTTTTACTCTCATATACATCTGTTTTCGGCAGTCCCTTACAATTCACTCTATGAAGATGCCAAGAGATTCTACAATGGCGGAATAAGTGATAAATCAAGAATACTTAATGAAATTCGAAGTTTTCTAGGAGCAACATCCCCTGGATGTAGCAACACTTTTACGATACGTATCTTCTATTATTGTGGGCACTCTGGACTTAACAGTTCTTCTTCTTACAAGTTTCCATATATACTGTTAGGAAAAGACGTTGATCCAGACCCCAAAATATCTAGTGAGGAACTCAAACGCGCATTTAACCATGGGGATCTATCATCTTCTAATTGTACTTTATTGATTTTTGATTCATGCTACAGTGAACGTTACATAGGAGCTTTTGATTCACACCATAATTATCAGGAAAACTTACTGAGAAAAGGAAGAGTGATACTATCGGCCTGTAAGTACAATCAAAAAGCCTATGGAACTAGTGAAACATGGGGAAATTCTCCTGGCAATTGGACATATTTTACAGGACACACTGACCTGTATACCAACTATAAGCATATAGGACCAATAGGGATAATCGGTGCGATAAACCAGAAGTCAAGGTTTGATTTTAACAAGGACGGGTGGCTTCACATAGGAGAAATATTTGATTTTGCTCGAAAAACCACAAAAAATTTTGTAAAATACTGGAGTACAAAAAAGCAAGAACCAACCATGGGTTCTGGTGTCCGTGCCGCCAAAATTCCATTTGTCATGTACAATCCCAAGGCAAACTTTGCCTGGAATGGCCCACCAGGAGACAGCCCTTCAAGGCAAAACTATGACTCTTGGAGCCAACATGGAAATTATGCTTTTCAGACCGGATTTTCAAATGTAATCGGACCCGTTAATAATACTCCTTTGTATTATCGCCAGATAACATCAGTAAATGATACTTCATACGGCGCTCCCCTTTATACCATTCAGTGCAGTTCAGTACGTATTACTGATAACATGGTATTTTTCAGTGCAAACTCAACTTTTTATGGATTAGATTTAATAACGGGTGAAAAAATTTGGGAGTTCACAGCGAATAATTCTATAAGCACTTCAGCAGCGATTTATAATGGAACCGTATTTTTCGGAGTGGGTAGTCCTGGAAAACTTTATGCTTTAGATGAAGTTACTGGAATGTTGAGATGGACATATGACTTGCCAACTAGTGCAACTGTTACTTCGCCTCCTACGGTCGCTGATGATAAGATATTCTTCGGCACTTCGGATGGTTACTTTTATGTGTTAAATCAAACTACAGGGACTCAAATATGGAATTTCTCTGCAGGCGGAAAAATACAATCTTCTCCAGCCGTGGCATATAATAGAGTGTTTTTCGGAAGTTATGATGGAGCAATTTATGCGTTAGAAGAAGACACAGGAGCACTGATATGGGAATATCAAACCTTCAGCCCTGTTATTTCAAGTCCAGCCATTCATAATGGAATGCTCTTCATAGGAACATATGATCTACCTAGGGTCTTAGCTTTGAACGCCACAGGCAATACGCCAGACCTGATATGGGAATATCAAACGGTTGCCCCTGTGACGTCGTCACCCAGCGTGGATACAGTGAAAGGATTGGTCGTAGTTGCCGACGAAAATGGAAACATATACTGTTTTAAAGAGATGTCGCCAAATCCGCCTCTATGGACAGAGCTAATAGATCCAATTAATATGTCATCTCCAGCGATTAGCAACAACTCGCTTATTTATATAGGATCTTTAGACGGCAAAATATACTGTCTAAATGAAACTACAGGACAAGTTGTTTGGAGCTATCTGATCGGCAACTCTGTAGTGGCATCTCCCGCTTTAACAGATGACCACGTAATTATAAGCTCTACTGACGGAGCAGTTTACTGTTTCGGCATACCATTTCCAGTTTATGATGTAACAGCCGTCAGCCTCACAGTTTCCGGGTTAAATGCTCCGTGGGATCAACCTCTTCACCTAACTTACACGGTTGCTAATAATGGAAACCGTTTGGAAACGTTTAACGTAACCCTTTATTATTTCACGCATGAAATATGGACTCCTCCGAGCTATTTGCAGCCTACCCTAATATATTCAACTACAGTCACGCTTCTTCCAGGGGAAAACATTACTCTTACCTACGATTGGTATCCTCCACGTTTACATAGAACTTTCAGTATTCTTCTAGAAACTCAAGAGTTAGAGTATGAGCTTTATCCATTGGATAACATATTTGTGCTTAGATATTTAAGGCTCCTCAGCGTACCAAACGGAGGAGCAGGCAGAAACGCCTTGTTCCTCTAAACTCTATTTTTTATCTGGAAAACTTTAATAGGAAAACATTTGAAAAAGTTGTACGTTGAAGAGGGCCGGTAGCTCAGCTTGGTTGGAGCGTTCGGCTGATAACCGAAAGGTCGAGAGTTCAAATCTCTCCCGGCCCACATTTACTAAAATTTTCTAGTCCTCTCACGCAAATCATAACCATAATACCAAGCAGTCCAACCAGAATAAAAGGCCTCCTTAGACTTCTTACTCTTTCTTCTACGATAAATTAGAATAATCACCAAGACAATTAAGAATAGAAGAAGCAAAAATAGAATCCAATAAAACCATTCAGGGATAAACCAGCC
>QMYO01000267.1 GCA_003662715.1 Candidatus Bathyarchaeota archaeon
GAAAGCTTCGCAAAGTGGACTGCACGGTCTACGCTGTGGGAACCATACAGGAAGAGGTAGGGCTGCGAGGAGCTACCGTGGCGGCTTTCCAGTTACGCCCAGACGTTGGCGTGGCGTTGGACGTAACGGTGGCTGGAGACGTGCCTGGGGTGCAGGAGGTAGAGGATCCCATAAAGATGAGGAAGGGTCCTTCCTTAACCGTGACTGATTATGGACTGATCACCCATCCAAAAGTGTTGAAGTGGTTCATTGATGCAGCCGAGGAGCGCAAGGTTCCCTATCAGTTAGAAACAGGGTTGGGTGGCACTACGGATGCTGCTAGAATCGCCCTGAGCCGGGAGGGCGTGCCCAGCGGGGTTATATCAATTCCCACCCGTTACATTCACAGCCCAGCGTCACTGCTCAGTCTCAGAGACCTAGAAAACACTGTGAAGCTAACGGTTGCGGCTCTAGAAAACGTTCAGAAATACTTCTAAACTTCCCTCTTTTATGCTTCCAGTTTTTCACCTTTATGATTTCTTGCGTTGTTGCAACCGTTTCTTTCTGAGTAAATACCTGTGAATACTACGTGCAGCTTTCTTTCCAGCTCCCATAGCACTGATAACAGTTGCTGCACCGCTGACTACGTCTCCGCCTGCATAAACTCCTTTACGGGTGGTTTTTCCAGTTTTTTCATTAACAACTATAGTACCCCACTTCGTGGTTTTCAGTCCCTTAGTAGTTCGCTGAATTATCGGATTTGGAGTTTGCCCTATTGCTATTATCACAGTATCAGCATCCATGACAAACTCTGAACCTTTTATAGGAATAGGTCTTCTTCGCCCCGACTCATCTGGCTCTCCAAGTTGCATAGCGATACATTCTATTCCAGTTACCCAGCCAGTTTTATCTCCCAGAAACTTCACTGGATTAGTGAGAAACTTGAATTTTATGCCTTCTTCCTCTGCATTTTCTATTTCTTCCAATCTAGCTGGCATTTCCTTCCTAGACCTCCGATAAACTATCCATACCTCTTCTGCTCCAAGCCTCAAAGCCGACCTCGCCGAATCCATAGCAACATTACCGCCGCCTATAACTGCAACCTTCTTACCAACTCTAATTGGAGTATCATATTCTGGAAACATGTACGCTTTCATAAGGTTCACACGGATCAAAAATTCATTAGCAGAATATATTCCTCCCAAATTCTCTCCAGGTATTCTCATGAAACGAGGAAGACCTGCTCCCGTTCCAATGAATATCGCATCAAATCCCTGTTCGAACAATTCATCTATCGTGTATAACCGTCCTATCATCTGATTAGTTCTGATGTCAACTCCAAGCTTTTTGACATAGTCAACTTCAGCTTGCACTATTTTTTTGGGCAACCTAAATTCTGGAATCCCATACATAAGTACGCCACCCGGGACATGAAGCGCCTCAAACATAACAACTTCATGTCCTAGCTTTGCTAAATCAGCTGCTGCTGTAAGGCCAGCTGGTCCAGACCCTACAATTGCCACTTTTCCACCTACTGATGACCTTGATCTAGGTGGAGCTGTTACTCCCTTCTGAAGTTCATAGTCAGCTACAAACCTTTCCAGCCTTCCAATAGACAATGGATCGCCTTTTTTTCCCAGTATGCAAAACTTTTGGCATTGAGTTTCCTGTGGACAAACTCGGCCACAAATCGCGGGTAAGCTGTTCTTTTCTTTCACTTTTTTAATAGCTGCGTCAAAGTTTTTCTCTTTGATTTCTTTAATGAACGCGGGTATGTCTAGGTCCACTGGACAGCCTTGTATACATTGGGGCTTAGGACATTGTAAGCATCTTTCAGCTTCTGCTACGGCTTGTTCTACGGTGTAACCTAAAGCTACCTCGTTGAAGTTGTGAATGCGGTCTTTTGGCTTCTGCTTTGGCATAGGGATGCTGTGCCATCTCTTTTGTTTCTCTGGTTTACTCACATTTACAACCTCCACATTTTTCGTACAATTCTATCGCTTGTTTTTCCTCTGACAGATACATTCTCAGTCGTTTGATAAGTTCATCGAAATCAACGATGTGTGCATCAAATTCTGGTCCGTCGAGGCAGGCAAACTTGGTTTCTCCGCCCACGGTTACTCTGCAGGCTCCACACATTCCCATTCCATCCACCATTATTGAATTCAAGCTTACTATGGTCTTAATGGAATAGGGCTTTGTCACATTCGCGGTTGCTCTCATCATCACGGGAGGACCTATTGCATATGCTAGGTCAAAATGGTATCCTTTTTCAATAAGTATTTTTAATACGTCACTAACGAAGCCTTTGTGTCCTTTTGTCCCATCGTCGGTGGAAATATACAATTCATCACTTATTTTTTTCATTGCATCCTCTAGAATAAGCAGTTCTTTGGTTCTGGCTCCAACTATGGAAATCACTTGATTGCCCGCTTCTTTTAATGCCTTAGCTATAGGGTAAGCTGCTGCTGTGCCAACACCTCCACAAACGACAGCTACTGAACCAAAATTTTCTATGTCGCTTGGATTCCCAAGTGGACCCGCCACATCTAGTATTACGTCTCCAATTTTAAGCGCACCAAGTTTTAGAGTTGATACTCCTACCTCTTGGAAAATAATTGTTATCGTTCCTTTTTCTGGGTTCCATTCTACGAGAGTTAAAGGGATGCGTTCTCCTTTCTCATCTATCCTAAGGATCACAAACTGTCCTGCTTTAGCTTTCTTAGCGATTTCTGGAGCTTTAATTTCTATCAGTTTGATTTTTGGTGCCAATTCCAGTTTTTTAAGCACAGCATACATGGTTTTTCACCTTTTTATTCTGTTTTCATGTAGGTTGTAGCTGAGTTCTTTTTTGAAACTTGTTTTCGATTTTCTTCAAGGCTTTCACATCATTTTTATGACATGAGTCATATAATCAGTGTTTTATACATTACGTATACGTTTCGAAACATAATCACCTTATTTATTTATCCCTTGTAGTAATATGGTCTTTTGATGTAACCGAACGCTTCAGTTGCCGCTACAATAGCTTGTCCCACAGCCGTTCCAATCTGTTTAACTGGACCATTGGTTACGTCGCCAGCAGCGTACACACCGCGAATGTTGGTTCTTTGACGAACATCTGTAATAATATAATTCTTCTCGTCCACCTCGATTCCCGCTTCCTTCGCAAACTGACTATTCGGCACTTCGCCAACTTGAACGAATACACCGTCAACCTCAATTTCCTTGATTTCACCAGTTTTGTTGTTAGTGAGAACAACGCTTCTAACCTTGACATCACCTTTAATCTCCTTGAGCTCAGTGTTCCACAAAATCTTCACCTTTTGTGCTTGTAAGTCTTTTACACGGGCTCCCTCAGCTCGTAGCTGAGACCTACGATGAACCAACTTCACATCTGATGCTAAGTTAGCTAAGTAAATGGCTGAAACAACCGCTGAGTCTCCACCGCCTACGATAAGTACTTTTCTTCCTTTGAAGAAGGCTCCGTCACAAACTGCACAATAGCTAACTCCTCTTCCGCGAAACTCATTTTCACCGGGAACTCCCAGCGTTCTGTGATGGCTGCCAGAAGCAATAATTAACGCGGAAGCAGTGTAGGTTGCCTTGTTCGTCTTCACAATTTTCTTTTCACCCTTGAGATCAAGTTCAACCACCTTCTCCAGCTCATTAACCTTCGCTCCTGCTTTTTTACAGTGTTCAGTC
>QMYO01000268.1 GCA_003662715.1 Candidatus Bathyarchaeota archaeon
ATTATGTCTCTACTTATTGCTGGATTTAGCGACACGGCTTCACCTCTTTTATGCAAGAGTAAATACCCTCGATTAACGAGTTCCTTGACGATTTTTCTAACTCTTTTCCCGTTTTTCCGTACTTTCTTCCCCAACCATCTGACCATTGTGTCAAGAGGATGGTATCGAGCACCCCATCTGCCTTTCTTCACGAGGAACTCGAGGATTGATGCCTTAACTTCTTCATCGGACAGAGGCATAGTACACTTTTAGAACTTTAAAAGTAAAAATATAAATATTTATCCGTTCATTTAATTAACGCGTGAGAACATGAACGAAGAAGTCATGTACAAAGACCTAGGCGATTCATTGCTGATAAAAGCTTTAGGCTGCTCTCCAAAGATCAGGATAATCGATATATTCTTATCCAGTCCTTACTTCGACTTCAGCAGGGAAGAGTTAGTCAGAGAATTAGGGATGAGCAAACAAACGCTTTACAAAAACTTCAAGGACCTAGAAGAGTTGGGAATAGTGGAAGTTTCTAGAAAAATAGGAAGAGCAGTAATGTACAAAATAAACAGAGGGCATCCGCTAGTCAAAAGATTAGATGCAATCGTAAAGGAAATGTCGCTGGAAATCGCTGAGAAAGAAGCCGACAAGATGCGAAAACCGATTCCCGCAAAGGCATAAAATGCATTCTTCCTTGTAATCTATGAAAACGGCGAATATTCCCGTACTTCCGGTTGGGTAAAGGCATATACTGAGTTTATCATTTTTGTGCTGGCATTTTGTTTTCTTCAATCCACTCTATGTATCTTTTTCTTGACGCAAACCTTAACCCTATCTGCTTGATATAGGGCTTAATTCCTTCGACGGTTCTTAATCCACGTTCAACATTCAGTCTAGGCTGTGCCACTCCAGCAAGTCCAGACCGCGGTGGGATAAGGGAAGTCACCACGTTGGCTCCAGCCATCAATCGCAACTGAAGGCTCCTTATTCCATCAATGTCATAAGATGCGGGGATTAGTCTGTCTGGCTGTGTTATCCTCATTATGGCGATGAATTTCATTTCGTCAAGTATTGGTGGGGAAGGACAATTTTCCATAGGAGTGTTTGGTTGAGGCTGGAAACCCATTTCGCGCACTTGGTGAGCTCCGAGTTCTTTCATGGCAAGTATGGAATCAACTCGGTCTTGAGGGGTTTCGCCTACGCCTATGAGCACACCTTCCTCAATGAGTAAGCCTTCCCTTTTCGCATGTAACTTTGCACTCATTCTAGCGTCATAGCTTTGTCCGACACGCAAACGCTTGAACAACTCTCGGTTATGTGTCTCTTGATATAAAGCAAACCAATCCGCCCCGACTCGCGCCAATTCTCGTATTGTCTCTTTTGGAATTACACCAGGCGAGACCATAACGGGTAATCCTATTTCGTCTACAATTCTTTTAACGAGATTTACAAGGTATTCATAATTTTTTTCATTGTGAATCATCGGGTCTTCGCCCATGGTCAAATCAATTAAGTGTGCTCCAGATTTTTCAAGTTGGCTAGCGTATTCCAGAATTTCCTCGGGGGTCTTTCGATATCTCGGACACTTAAGATTGGGTTTTCTATAAAAACAGAAGATGCAATAGTTCCTGCAATAAGTTGAGGAGTAAATAAACCCGTAAGGAAAGACGATGTTTCCAAAATTTTTCTCACGGATGCGCTGGGCAACAGAAAAGATAGAGTAAAGGTCAATTATATCATTGGTTTCCATTAAATGTGAAATTTCCGTTTTGGTGAGTTCTCTTTCGCGTAGAGCCTTATCTAATATTCTCGAAATTTCAGGGTTTCTAGCTTCCACATGTGCAAAATCTGATTGGATAACCAATTCAAATCATCAGTCTTTTGGATTTTACGTACATAAACTTTGTTCCTTACTGCACATCTAAGCTGGCTCCATCTAAATAGGTTAAACTACGAGCAACATGCCTAATTCTTTTGATATCCTTTTTAACCATGGCTATTCGCTCGATGCCAAACCCAACGCCAGCCCAAGCCTCGAAGATTCCCCAATTTTTGTCCAATGAATGAGGTCCAACGACTGCAGATGCTATTTCATGTTCATCAACTATTACATCCATAGTTTCTCCATATATTTCCGATTTCACGTTTCTCAATCTGTAATGAGGCAATTCAACCGTCTTGGTCACGATGTTAATAATCTCTTTCAACCTTTCAAAGGGGTCTTGGTTAGGTGCCAATTCGACCACGTTAAGCATAGTAAACTCTTCGACATGCTCTCGTCCTTTACTTTCTTTTCTGAAGCAGGGACCTATCTCAAAAATGCTCACGGGTTTCGTAAATTTTCTTAGTAATCTCATAATGTGGTATAGGTTAGGGGCAAGCATTGGTCTCAAGCATCTGCCGTTTCTAAGCCAGTGAATTTGCTTCCAAAGTTTGTGTGTTTCCCTAATTCCCATGCATTCAATGAACTTTCTTGGAATAATAAACGGTGTATTCACCTCAACAAACCCGGCAGAAGTCAGCGCTTCAATTAACTTAGATTCAAGCTGTCTTATCAAAGGTCTTTTCGTGAGCGTAAGTAGATTCAGTAGAGCCTCTTTATGTTTCCGCTCTAATATCGTAGCTAGATTATCAAAAGCGTTATCCCGCTCTTTCTCATTTTTGAATGTGAGATTAACGTAGCTATCTGCTCCTAATTCCTTTAGTCTTCTTTTCTGTGATAAAGTGAATTGACAGTCTTTCATTGAGCTCTTCTTTCCTTCGAGAATCTTTTGATTTTCCATTCTGGAACGTGGCAGTTTTTGCAAACCGTTGTTACCCATCGGTTTCTTAACCAACGTGCGGCTCTGCTTCTTCTCGAATCTTTCACTAAGATGGTTTCTCCACAATATGTTGTCATTTGAATAAACCGTCCTAAACGGTCAACCTTCTCAACGCCGTGAAGGATACCATTTTGGGAAGGCCACAGTTTAATCTTACTAACAAGAGAAAACAAATAAGGTCGCCTACCCATCGCTATCCCTCATGTTACCGGGGGTCCCGGGAGTTGAACCCGGCTGCGAGAGCTTAGTACCCTCGCGACCGCCTCGGCCAAACCCCCTAGAGTCGTTAGGGAAGACGTTCTTATATCCTTTCGTTCACCTTTATGGATGTGCTCTCATGCTCGTGCACATAACATTTAAAGAAGGTAAATACATGCACCATTTTACTTACGTGAGATTTCTCAGAACATAGATAATTAAATGCAAACTGAATTTACTCAGGTTAAGGAACGGCTTTCGGCGCCCATGAGCCGGGCTTCCCGAGCTTTTTTTGAGTGCTTCATCAAACCGTTTTTCCTTTTCCTGAGGGACGCCAGCTTTTAGCTGGTTTTTGTGAGTTCTTTGTCGGCTTCTTTCACGATTTCGCGAATTTCCTTCGCTATGTCTCTGTCTAGTGGTTCGGGTTTGTGGTGTGCCAAGATGTAGTCGACCTTTTCGCAGGCTTTTTTGAACAGGTCTTTCCATCCTTTCTTTTCCCATTCTGCGCGGTAGTCTCTTGTGAAGAGTTCCGGTATCCATACGGCGGTTTTGATTCTTTTTCTGGTGCTTTCCTGGCTCATGAAGTGGCCGCCGGGACCAACCTTAATGATGGTGTCCAGGTCGATTGTTTCATCGGTTACTTCTATGCCTTTTAGGCTTTGTCTTACAGC
>QMYO01000269.1 GCA_003662715.1 Candidatus Bathyarchaeota archaeon
CCCTATAACTGTGATTTTAACGATGTTTAAACCCATAACACCCCTATTCTGTCGAAAGCTCCCTTAACAAAAACTAGAGGAGGGGTTACTGAAAACTATGGGGGGCCTATCAATTTTTACAAAGAAAATAGCGCAAAAAAGGCCTTTGTTGGCGAACTAGACATAGACTAATTTGAACGGTCTGCTTGGCAGTATGCAGTTTTGTCCTAGAAGCCAGATTCCAAACTTCAGATATATAGATGCAGTGTAGGAGCCGGGGTGGGAGTTTGAACCACTCAAAGCGTGGAGAAATCTCCCGAAATTATTTCAAGACTTTCCAGTTCAAAAGATGCTCAGACTTCTGATCCTTCGTACGTACATGCAATGTAACTTTTTATCATAAACTTAGATACACTTAATTCAGATTAGATGAGATAAACAGAAAAAGGGAAGGTTCACGGAAAGTTTCATTTACGGGATATTCAAGCCTTAACTCTCAAGATTACCAGTTTGCGTATACAGAGCTATATTAGGAATCTAAAGATAAGATCAGTACGCCTGTGCCGCTCACAGGCTCGCTAGGAGGAACCGGAAATTCGGTTGTTACGCCACTATAATGCATATTATAACCAATTAAATACGACAATGTCCCTGATGCATCGGTTACTTCACCGTTAGCTACCCACTTGTAGTTTACAAAGCGCCAAACGCCTTCGTCATATCCCGTTATTACTCCATCATCTGTCACTATCGTCCACGTTTCAGAGAAATGCTCTGTTTTACCTGGAAAACTAGCCCCTACTAGGGTGATGTAGATTTCTCCGTTGATGTCGCCTTCAACAGTTCCAATCCACGTGTATGGCGACGTACCGCCAAACCCAACCCAGTTCCAATTAAGCTCGATATACAAGTCACATTTAAGCGTCTCATCAACAGTTGCCGAAGCCATGGGCACCAATACAAACGCGAAAACCATCGCTAACACCAATAAAACAGCCAAACTTTTCACATTATCACCTCCTTCCAGTTTACCCACTGAACAACACTTGAGAAAAATAGATAGGCATTTTTCGCAACCTTGAGAAAAAACATAGGAAAGAAAATGCAAAACCTAGAAGTGATCCTTCATTTTTGATTTTATAATTTGACGTTTACGTATCGTCTGATTATGTACTGTTTCATTTCTTCTTTCTCGTAACATATACGCGCTTTCATTATCTTTCCTCCCCGTCCCCGCTCTCCTAGAAATATCCTTACCTCAATAACACCGCGTTTTTCCAGCTCCAGAATAGCCGGACCCCGCGGAGATTTTCTACCGTATACGTTTGATTTTGGAATTTCCGTGCCTTTTATAATTTGCATAAAGGTTCTCCAACCTGATTCTTCTAAGGTTAGTTTCCGTCGCATGTAATCCTCCACAAAAGCTTTAGTTAAATATTCAAACACCTTTTGCGCACTATTCATCTTAAACTCAAATTTTCTATGTGGATAAATAGCAACTGTTACTGGACTGGGCTGACACACTTTAAACTTTCCCAGCTCATCAACGTAGATGATTTTGGGGCTCGCATGAAGAATACCGCTTTCTGACGCTTTAACCCATACCCTAATTGACTCAACCTTGTGAGATTCAACACGTTTACCCTCCACATTTATCGTTCCTTCCTTCATCCTATATTTAGGCGTTACATCAATTACCTCGCAATTTTCCGGAACAAGATTTTCAATTCTCACAAGCATTCCAGGTTTCATCGCCACGTTTGTCATGTCAACCCTAATTTCAAACGTTTCTCCAACAGTCACCTCGTTTGGCACATCGACGTAAGCTTGAATGTGAGCATGCTCGAATTTTTTAAAGGCCGTTGCTTTTCTGGAAGCTAAGACTGTTCTGGTATAGGCAGCACGTATCGTTCTTGTCATCGGTGATGTTAGAAGGGTGCCTTTGAGAACCGCGCTGTCGAGTTTTGATGCTGCTGTTTCTAAAATAGAGAGTGAACGGGCGTAGTGTACCTTTGCCTTTTGTAAGTCTCCATATCTTTCAAACAAAAGACCAAGTGAATAATCAATTTCCCAGAGCAGAGGTGGATTGCCAACATGTTGCGCCGTTTCCAAAGCGTTCTCCATTAACTCTATTCCTTCATCCATGTTACCCATTTCTGCGAGCACCTCAGCCTTCAATTTTAAGCCTTTAGCAATGTACTTTTTAGCGCCTGCTTTTTCAGCTATAGCCAATAATTCTCCGGCAAATTTTAGTGCTTGTGCGTAATTACCTTTAGCAAGAGCTATTTCCCCTCGGCCTAATAATATGTGAATTTCCATACGCCACCAAGCATATGGATGCTGATGCATCAAGCGATTTGCTTCCTCAAAATATTTCTCTGCGCGCTCATAATCTTTTTTATATAAATAGTCCATTCCTAAATTTGCTAAGGCATGGGGCACTCCGCCCAAAGCGATGGCTTTTTGTTGCGCTTTAGCAGTTTTTATTGATTCTTTGTTATATTTTATGGCGAGTTCAATGTTTGATAGGTCATGGTAAATCCAGCCGAGAGTGTTGAGAACCCACGAAGCCTCGGTTGCACGGCCAGTTTCCTGAGCCAGTTGAAGACATCTCCGTCCAGTCGAAATTGCCTCATTGTATTCTCCGTTACCAGCTAGAACTATTGTTAACATAAATAACGTCTCTATCATTATAAGGGTAGCCCCCATTTCCTCAGCTAACACAAGTGCTCTGTTAAGGTAATCTTTGGATCTGTTAAAATCGCCCTTCCAGTTATAATACCACCCGAGAACCTGAAAACTGCTAGCTTCCGTGACTTTGTCACCTATTTCTTTGCATATTCTAAGAGATTCTTCAACGTACGCACGGCTTTCATCAATAGTATCCAGATTTGCAATGAGCACGCCGCCAATACTTCTTAAGCTTCTGCCCTCTAGAAGCTTGTTATTCATCTTTCGAGCAATCTCTAGCGCCGTTATAAAATGTTGTAGAACCGTATCCATCTCCGAGAAATATGGGCTAAATTCCTCAATTGTCATGTAAGCTTTGCCTAGCCAATAGTGTGCTTCTGCAATCATCAATTCGTCACCGATGTTTGTTGCATTTTGCAGCATCAAATTGAAATCTTTCAGAGCCTTTCTTCCTTCATCTTGGGCTAGCCAAGCCTTGCCTCTGAGCTGATAGATTTTGTACAGATTTTCGCTTGTAGCAAGATGGGCAGTTCTCTGGGTGGCTTCTAATGCTTTGTTTAAATATTCTATTGCTTGCATGTTTGCATAAATATTTACAGCCTTTTCGCCGAGCTTAACGAGGTATCTAAATGCTTTTTCGGGAGCCCCGCCCGCGACAAAGTGAAGAGCAGCCTCTACGCTATAGCCCTCTGATATTTTTTCAGTGAGAGCCTGTTCGATACAATTTGCAATTTTAACATGGTAAACTCTTCTCAACTCGCCTGGTATATTCTCGTATATAACCTCTCTAATTTTGTGATGCGTAAACTCAAAAGCTGAATCAGTTGAACGTATTAATCGATGCCTCCGTTCAATTTCAACCAATGTTTCCAAGACGTCAACCAGATCTAATGCTAAGGCTTTACTCAAAATATTAGGAGCGAAGCGATAACCGTAAACAGCAGCGAGGTTCAGCAGTTTTCTTTCTTTATGCCCTAATCTTGCAATTCTCCTTGTAATAACCTCG
>QMYO01000270.1 GCA_003662715.1 Candidatus Bathyarchaeota archaeon
ACACAACTCCACAAACCCGTGAAAGTGCCGAGGGCCGGGTTTGAACCGGCGACAACCCGGTCTTCAGCCGGGCGCTCTCCCAGGCTGAGCTACCTCGGCTAGTTTTGGAATGACCTCGAATAATATTTATAACTTTTCTGGACTTATTTACATTTCCTGAAGAATAACATTCCATCTTTTCCATTATTGACCTTTCCAAGCACCTTTCAGGCATCTCTCAAATTTGCACCTCATATTATTAAGAGAGGAATCTTCTTTAATTCTTCAGTCATCAACTTCATGAAAAGATTTTAGGAAAAGGAGAAGTTTATGGGTGTGTCTCCGTAGTGGCTTGTACACCTTACAACATCATAGATGGTTATTGTTCCGTCATCATCCAAGTCGCTGTTAGGGTTAAAATTTGGGGCGTTTTTGTTGGAGCCGTATATACCCGTTATTTTTACAACGTCGTAGATGTCAACATCAAAGTCTCCATCAACATCACCTGGAATAGTAACGGTAACAACTCCGCCGATGAAAGTGTTGTCTGCTGTGTCTGTTTCGTTTGGAACTGGGGTGGCGTAAGCCCATAAAGTGTAATTGTTTATTGCAAAGCTTGTAGTGTTCCATGCGAAGCTGATTGTCGTAGAGTTCCCACTCATTAATGTTATGTTTGTAAATGTACCAATAATTGAGACGTTAGCATGTAATGTCAGGTTGAACATTTCAGGGCAGTCACCTTGGTTTCTAACAGTTACGTTGATATACGTTGAGTATTCTTGTCCGATTACAGTTTTGAGGGATATGATATTTACAATGGCAACATCATGGCATAGTACTCTTACGTTGACTATACCGCCTGTAAGTGTGTTGTCCAGAATATCAGTTTCGTTTACCATGACATCTGCTACGACTTTTAGGGTGTAGTTACCTAGCGCAAAGCTGGAAGTATCCCACACAAAGCCTAGAACTTGACTAGCACCTTGATCTAGATTGTTGACAGTTTCCTTTCCAATTTGAGTTGCATTGGCATAAGTTGTTACATTAAGGTTTTCAGTGTAGATGCCTTGGTTTTCCACGATTGCCTCTATCATCACCTCTTGTCCTTGTATAACTGTGGTCTTGTCAAGAGTGACATTGACAACAGCTACATCGTGAGGTCGTATCAGATCCAGCAATCCTGGAAAATCCCGTCCATAGCGACGGATTTTAAACACACGCGCTCCTTGTCCTGGAAAGGGATTTAGGTACTCCCAAACGATCTCCTTTTCCGGGGTTACTTCAAAGAAGAAGCCCTTCTGTCCGTTACAAATAAGTGTGTTACCATTAGGAAGCCTTTGGGCTCCAGATATCCCTGAAGAATAGAAATCTGTCGGATTCTCAGCTTTATACGTCCATATCGGTTCTGCAGGGCCATAAGCAGAGCCAGGTATTAGGGAATAGTTACCATTCCCGTCTACAGGTGGTACAATCTCGTCCACAGAGGAGTATGATCCGTCTGGACGATTACAACCATTGTTAAAAACTAAGATGTTTCCAGATCCAGGGAGACCCGACTCAATCCATTGAGCATCATGCTGATGAAAGAACTTCCGATCATCTGCATCACCAGCTCGGTAGGCTTGAGGGTTGCCCCATCGATAGAGGATGTCACCACCTTTTCCACTATTGCCTCCAGTGTGACCGGCAGCTTCCTCTATTGTGGTACTGTGATCAATCACCCAGATCTCTGAGTACATATTAACACTGAGCAGAATCTGATCAAACTGTTCATTGTAGTCAATAGAGTTAATGTGAGTCAACTCAGGACTGTTGTGTCTCCATGCAAAATTGATGTCTACTAGCTCAGGATGGTCAGCTACAACACCATAATTCTCTTTAGTCGGATCATAGTCCTGAATCAAATGATCCCAGACGTGCCATTCCCAAACGATGTTACCTCCTATTGGACGGATCGGTTCAACTTCAATAATGTAATCTGGCCAAAGCTCTCCGTAAGACAGCAAGTCAGGATTACGACCAGCAGCGATAGCTTCTTCAGCTGTCTTACGTTCCCACGCAATCATGAGCACATTGCCATTTGGCAATATTTCGATGTCGTGATGTAGAGCATGCTGACTGTTTGAGTACTCAAACTGCCAGACAACGCTCCCGTTCCAGTCGATTTGCTGAACACCACCAGAGGCTGTGAAATTTGAATTGCTCTCTATAGAAGCAGTACGAAGAAGACTCCCATTTTCAAGCAGATACGCAGAAAGACAAGGCCGGTAGCTGCTTTCCCAAGTGTGGACAACTTCTCCACTGTTATCGATCAAGTAAGTGATATTTGATGGCATAGGAGCAAACAAGGTATATCCGTCAAAAGGAGGATTGTACTCCGTGATCGAAGACCTATTAAGGTTGACCGCTAATTGACGCAAACTAAATCCAATACGGCTGATCGAGGGGACTGCAAAAGAAACAACTAAAATGACAAGCAACATAAGAAACAACGATGCACTTAAGCGCATAAAAGAAAAGTGCACAACCCTACACTTGTGCATTAAGCATTTCACAAAGGCTAAACAATTTTTGTGCGCATATACATTTTGCATCGAACATGAAAACCCTTCAAGACCATTCATTACTCGTTTGACTCCTTGAAACACCCTTCTCTTTCCCTAGTAAACAGTCCTTACCGCTTTTAAAAAAAGTTATGGAGCAATCTTCCGTATGGTTATATCTGCAAGGTTTGTTGACATAACATCTCATTTCCTTTTAGGTCAATAGTATTGTTGTTATGAGCGCTAGCAGAACAGAAAGTGATATGTCTGGACCTGCGAAAGATCACCTAACATGGTTTTCCCCTTCCCAGCCTTTGTATCAACTGTGCTGATTGGTTTCTTCCATTGAACAATCAATGTTCCTTTCAGTTCATGCGTAATTCTATTATACATTTGAGAGGGAGATAGAATTCTATAGAAGATTATTACACAATTTTTATACAACACCAAATCTAATTATAATTGAGAAAGAGGCTATAAATGAAAAATAAGGTATCCATGGGGCTAATACTTACACTGCTGCTAATGGGCATTCTTACGCTAGGGTTTTACATTCAACGAGCAGACGGTGAAAAACCCCCCGCGACAGAATGGAACAAAACCTATGGGGGAGCTAATTCGGAGGTGGCACGTTCTGTAATCCAGACAAGCGATGGAGGATACTTACTAGCTGGACAGACCCAGTCTTTTGGTGCGGGCGGCACAGATTTTTGGCTAGTGAAGACTGATAGTATGGGAAACATGGAATGGAACAAAACATACGGCGGAACTAAAAATGATATAGCCTTTTCTGTGGTGGAGACAAGTGACGGGGGATACGTATTAACTGGCCGCACGAATTCTTTTGGACTAGGAATCGCTGATTTTTGGTTGATTAAGGTCGATTCTTCTGGAGATCACGAATGGAACAAAACATACGGCGGAACTGGTGTTGATGCCGCACGATGTGTAGTGCAAACAAGTGACGGAGGATACATATTGGCCGGTTTCACAGAATCATTTGGGGCAGGAGGCCAAGATGGTTGGTTGATTAAAACTGATAGTATGGGAAACATGGAATGGAACAAAACATACGGCGGAACTGGTGTTGATGCCGCACGATGTGTAGTGCAAACAAGTGACGGAGGATACATATTGGCCGGTGA
>QMYO01000271.1 GCA_003662715.1 Candidatus Bathyarchaeota archaeon
CTCTTAAGAGTTTGCTCAAACTTGTCTCGCTCCGCCGAAAGAATTTCTAATATCTCATTTCGCATATCTTTTAGGCGTGGAAAATCTTTTGACCAAAACTCAATCTGCATATCAACGATGTCAAGCAGTTTCTCCTCGATGGCAAGGGCTCGGAGCAAACGATATGTACGGCGAAGCAGAAGTCTGGCTAAATATCCTTCGCGCACGTTTGATGGAACAATTCCCTCAGAGAGCATAAAGGATAAACATTTGGTGTGGTCTACAACTGCAAAGGCGTTTTCGATTGGAAGTAAGGTTTTTTCGAGTTCTTCTAAACTCATTCCAATCTTTTCAGCTACTTTTCTTCGATTCTCTTTTTGGTTAACGGCTCCTTTTAGGCTCATTATGCCTGAAAGCTTCGCCACTTTCGTCAATAATTGGTTATCAGTTCTGCTTACATCCGCCATGTCTAAGACTTTGTTCAAAACTGGACCGTAAACAGCGTGGAAACAACTTATAGAACCTTGCGACAGCCATGTGAACCGTTCAATTCCGTATCCTGTGTCAACTGTTCGTATGGGCAACTCTATGAACTCGCCGTTGACTACTTTAAATTTCATGAACACTAACGTAGCGAGTTCCAGTCCGCCTATGATTGTTTCAAGGTCTGGTCCAGCGTTTCCTCCACCTGACCACACGTCTTCTTTGTAAACGACTTCTTCAGATTTTATTCCTAACTCTTTTGTTACAAACTCGTGGTGATAGCGTACAGTTTGGTCTTTCCAGTAGACTTCTTTGTCTGGATAGTTGAAGGCGTGGTGTCCTCCCATCTCGAAGATGGTTAGGTGGCGACCGAAGGTGAGTCCAGTGTTATCTACGTCCACAAGTCGGATGCAAGGCTGACTTATGACGAGGGGATTAGCTGGCGGAGGACTTATGCCATTCGTAACGTAGGGTTGGAAGTCAATTATGCTGGCGTGGGTGAGGTAGAGGTCGTCTCTCCATCTAGCCACGACTGGATATGGCTTGATTCTTTCGTGTCCTTGCTTCTCAAAGAATGAGAGGAAAGCTTCCCGCATTTCTCGTATGCTATAAGGCTTACGAGTGAGTGGGTTATGGATAAAAGTGTAGGGTGAAGGTTCTTCAGGAGCCAGCTCTCCACATGTCTTCTGATTTGCATTCTGAGTCCAGAAGTATTCTTTGCAAGCTGAACATAACTTCCGTACGTATCCGTACTCGTCGAAGAAAGGAACGTGATACTCGTCTTTTGGAAAGCGCCTCAACCTTCACCCATCCTCATAAGGGAGAGCATCTACAGTTTAAAAGTAACTGAATAATTTAAGAAACCTTCTCTCCCTGCGAAGCCACGCATAAAAGAAGGGCTTGGATCAACCGAATAGAGCTCCAAGACCCTCTATTGCGGCTTCTTCTTTCTCTTTCTCCTCTTCCTTTTCCTTCTTAGCTTCTGCTGGTTTCTCCTCTGAAGCTGGCGCTTGCGCTGCAGCAGCTGGCGCTGCAACTGCGGTGGGCATTAGTGCAGGCGGGGATTTAATTGCTTCATCTATGTCGACCTCGGCGAGAGAAGCCACTAGAGCCTTCACTCTAACGGGGTCGGGGTTGATGCCTGCGGCACTTAATACTTTGGTTAGGGTTTCTTCGTTGATTGGTTTTCCAGCTTTGTGGAGGAGTATTGCAGCGTGCACGTATTCCATAAGTGTTTCACCACGCTTTTCATTGAATGTAGTTAGTCACATACTTAAATGTTGCACCCCCGTTAGGTTTAAATCCTTTGTGCATGTACAGGCACCTCTAATCAACATGTCAGGTTCAGCTATTGTTACGTTAACATTTCTCGCATTTAGGTAGTTAGAATGGTTGATACCTATGATATACCGAACCGTAACAAGTAAGTAGCTTGTGTTTATGTCTCAGCTATTATTTTGTCACATTTTTCTTGAACTAAAACTTTGAAACCTCTATCTACAAGGTCAGGTAAATCCTTTCTATCAATTGTAATTAGCATAAGTTTTTCGGTTTTTCTTGTATCTCTCAAAGTTTTCTTTGCTTGTCGACTAAAAGAGCTTGTTGTTATGTAAATACCACAGCAGGGCAAGATACTTTTGGCTTTTACCAACATTATAAAATGATTCATCTTCTCTGAAGTTATCTTTCCTTTCCAATTCTTACATTCGATAAAGAGGTAAGGGTATCTTTCCCATAATGGATGACCACCAAGCTCGTACCGATAGAAATAATCGATTTCTCCCACTTCAGACCGACAATGTTTGTTAATATATAAAAACCCCTCTTGCTGAGCCATAAAGTTCTCAAAGAAGAACTCAAACTTTTCTCCTTTCTTCACACTATTTGGTTCATTAATAGCATCTTTCAATAATTTGTTCATTTCCATTTTTGTGAGTTTTCTTGGAATTAAATGTAGAGAAGTCTTTTGTGGCACGAAAAAATTTGCCCACCACCTCCAGAACTATTTCCACATACTCGCTTGACCTTGGAAATTCAGTCTCACAAAATTCACAAAATAACTCTTCTGGAATTTCAGGATACCTTTTGTAAGTGCCTAACTCAGCCTCACATGTGGGGCATCTAACTTCAAGGAATCCTTTAACCTCATGTTCTTTCAGTAAAGGAAGGAAAAAATTCTCTGCGTCTATTAGAGACACATGAGCTTCTTCCACGATCTCACGAAGATAGAATTTATTTCTGCCTTGTGAAAGAAACTCTTCAACTTTTCTTACTAAAATACTCCGTGAGGATTTTTTCTGGTTTCGCAAACACATACCCCTCAGATATTTTCTCTAACGCATTTACCACGTATTCGATGTCTTCCTCACTAGTGAAGAGCGTATATTTTTTGTGGCAATCTCTGAAATATATATGGAAATTAACTTTGTGTCCTTTGTTCCGTTCAATGGTTACGTGCCCATGTCTCAATCTCCCATATTTGAGTTCTTCATGGTATCTCTTGGCAGTTCTCAAGTCCATGCCTTTCCTTGCTGTAATTCTAAGAGAACCCGAGACTTCGCTAATTGGGAGCTCAATTGTAGCACTATTCAGCGAAGTAATCCAATCAACGAATT
This sequence comes from Candidatus Bathyarchaeota archaeon, assembly GCA_003662715.1. The sequence goes on from QMYO01000271.1 coordinate 3,078, forward strand.
TCCTATTCATCTTTTCGTCCATTAAGTTCAGTGTAACAAAAGGTTCAAGTCCCAAATATGCTGGAATTCTGACTGACATCTTCCGAGCCATAGACCGATATTTCGTTCTCACTTCCAAAATCCTACTTTTTGGTCTGTAGATTACGACTCCTCTCCACTCTCTTCTGTGTTCTTTCGGTCTACCAGTTTTTTCGTCTATAAGCAAGACTGAACCATACAAATAGTGGAATCTAATTCTCAAACTGCGAGTTATGTGGTCAACCATCACATCGTCAATGTAAGGGTAATGTTCCCATAACAGTGACTCAGGTTTATAATCTAATAGTGCTTTTGTTTTTCGGAAAACGGTTTGAATTGGTGGTGTTTTCTCTCTGGATACAAAAATAAACGAGGATACTCTACCTGCATCTCCATATTGCGAAAGAATGACTTTCTTATCTTTCAAACTAAGTTCATCGAGAAAGCTTTCGATTATGGTATAAATGTCTGGAGCGTCAAAGGGAACTTCAATTTCATATCTATTTGCAAGAGTATGTAACATTGGAACTGGCATTTTCAAAAGTGTATCACGAAACCTGAAC
>QMYO01000272.1 GCA_003662715.1 Candidatus Bathyarchaeota archaeon
CAAGCCCATATCCAATTTCTATAGCAGATACATCGTCACCTAAAGGCATAGCCATACGCGGAGACTCTTCAATTTTTGACAAAATCAGTTCTATAATTTCTCTTTCGGCAAGTTTTCTAGTCAAGTTTCCCAGCCCTACAACATATTAACTTAACCTATTTAAGAAGGAGAATATTTATGCATTTTAGGCAGTAGCCCCGGTAGCTAAGCCCGGTTATAGCAGCGGCCTCGTAAGCCGCAGGTCGCGGGTTCAAATCCCGCCCGGGGCTCCAAATATTCCCTCAAGATTTACTTTAATGAAAGAGCTTGGTTATGTCTTTGCTTTTTCTGAATAGCCTTTCTTTTTTTCCTTATAAGGATTAGAGGAATCGTTATTAGTATTAATAGTGTTAGCATTGTAGCTTTTGATAAGAGCTCTGGGATTACTTGGTATATACAATGTGATTCTTCTCCATCGACGGTTGCATTGTTTCCTGCGTTATCGTAAGCGACTATTTTGAATTTTACTTGTGTTCCAGCCTGCTGACCTGGTATTAAGGCTTCATAAAGACCTATTGAGATACTGTAGTTCATGATTAAGGTTGTCCAGCTGGCTCCATTATCTATTGTATAATATAACGTGACGCTTTTCACCCCGCTTAAGGCATCCGTAACATTCAGTGAAACCCTTACCGATTGGCCAGGCTCAACATCGCCGCTTGGCACACGTAAGGGAATCTCTATCAATGGGTAGGTTTTATCTAATTTAATTCCAGTTAAGAAGTTGTGTGGCAATTCTTCATTTCCAGCGTTGTCTACACTCCAGTATTCTAATTTGTTATCGGCACCCTCTGTGATGATGTATGGCTGTCCATCGATGCTGAGGAGTTTAGTTGGGCCATCGTTTATCTTATAGTAAATTTCAGCTACACCACTGAGGCCATCGGTAGCTGTAAGAATTATGGTGAAATTCGTAGTATGCCACAGACCATTGTAATCATTAAAAGTTACTGGTGGGGTAGAGTCCACTGTAACAGACTTTGTAACACTACTACTTAATCCATCAATATTTATTACGGTTAGGTTTACTACGTAGATGCCTTGTGCAGAGTATAGGTGCATTATGATTGGAGTGCTTACCGTAGTAATGTTACCATCTCCAAAATTCCACATGTAACTCTGTATGCTGCCATATGGAGCATAGCTGTTTGAAGCATTAAATATCACTGTTTCACCCACGCCTGGGTATTCTGGGGCGTAACTGAAATTAGCTATTGGCGGGACTGTTACTCTAATGGTTACATATGTTAGATTGCTTTCAAGGCTAGGGACTCCAAAATTATCCATTACGGTAAGGGTGGCGTTATATGTACCTGTTAAAGTATATGTATGTGTGACTATGGGCTGAGTTGTCCAACTGCTATTTGTTCCATCTCCGTAGTTGAAGAAGTAATAATCTATTTGTCCATCATCAGTTGAGGCGGATGCATTAAAAGTCACGGTTTGATTCACTTTTATGGTTGTTTTATCTGCTACAAGTATCGCTGTTGGCCGTTCGTTAATTTGGCCAACAGATTCTGTTAAGAAGGGTATGAAATCTAAGTCTGTCCCATTACCGTTGACAGAATTTCCTGTTCCATTGAAATTCAGTGTTTTGTGATAGGGCCCATTTGGGGCGCCCCAATAGTTGTTTTCTGCATTGACTGTGGCACCGTTGGTTACGTTCATTCCATAGAGGTTGCGGTAAATGTCATTGTATTGGGCGGTATTATTTGCCATACCAGTGTAAAAGCTGGTGTACATGACTCCGTATCTGCTGTAGGAAATGGAATTATAACTAAGGTTTGAGTTTATACCTCCATGTATCCATATTGCTTTTTGACCATTCGCCGAGATTATACTGTCTGAGATTGTTAAATCAAACTCTGATTCTGTGTAATGATCTTTGCTTGTAGCATATATACCGTTCTCTTCATTTGATGAAATTGTGTTTGAAGAAAGAATAACATTGTAAATATAGCTGTTGTCCTCGCTGCGACTTTTTAGATATACACCGTCCCCGTTGTTCCAATGAATGATATTTGAGGAAATCATAACATTGCAGATTTTAGTGTTTCCGTATGTAGCAGTGCTAAGTAGGCCTATCCCGTTCCTCTTATTTGACGAAATGTCATTAGACGATATATTAACGCTATGAATACTGCAGCCTCCTCCCCAACTGTAGCCCTGCATGTTTATCCCAGCTCCGGTATTGGATTGAATAGCGCTTGAAGAAACGGTAATATTGTAGATTGCCGCGCCATATTCTCCCATATACCCTTCTCCATATAATCCCCCTATGTTTATTCCATTTCCCCCGTTGAATAGAATAGTATTTGAAGAAAAAATGACATTGTAAATAGAACTTGAGGGGTAGGAGCTGGTTTGTATGTTTATTCCTGTCCTAGTGTTGCATAAAATAGTATTATAAGGAAAAAACGATATCATGAATAATCGGGCCTTTCCAATATGTTAGTCCTCTTTGTATGTTTATTCCTATCCCATTGTTATATGAAATATTGTTGAACGTAAAAGTAATATCATAAATGGCACCGCCATGATCGCCGCAGTAGCTTTGTATGTCTATTCCAGTTCCGTTATTATGTGAAACAATGTTTGATGAAAAGGTAACATTGTAAATATAGCTTCTACCTCCAAAAACTTGTATATTTATTCCTGTTCCATTATTGTACGAAACGTTATTGTCAGCCAATACAATGTCTCTACTTACTTCAGTAGCTAGAATATACACCCCATAATTATTCTGTATTATATTGTTATCAATTATCACAGACATATTAGAATCTTCAACTTTAATGCCTGCGTCCCCATTCTGTATAGTAAAACCAGTAACCTCTACATTTGATGCAGTTACATAGATAACCTCTGCCCTGTGGCTTCCATCAATAATTGTGGTTTCCTTATTCTCTCCAATAACCGACACGGTCTTGTTTATAACCACATTTTCATAGTACGTACCGCTTTTAACAAGAATAATATCCCCTAGATTTGCTGCGTTTATCGCTTCTTGTATTGTTGAATAATCATCAGGAACAATGATTGAAGTAGCATTTGCCCCAACTATTCCAACATCAAACATTAAAACCGGCGCACAAATCAGAAATAGCATTAATGAAATCCCAAGGACAACTTTTCTTAATTTAGCTCCCCACATTAATCTACTCTCATCATAATTAAAATTTATGGAAAAATCTTCGAATACGATTTTAAAAATTCTCGTCAAAATCGAAAATTTAAACCATAACTTAAACCTAATCCGGGGCTCCAATTACAGCTGAATGGTCATAGATGTCTCTTGCTTAATGCAGAATGAAGATCTCCTTTTTATTACCAATCAGAAATGCTAAATTCGATGGGTTCATAGGAATCGTGGATTCCAACAGACTACTTTTACTCAAGTCCGGACTGTGATCTTTACCCCGACATCTATGTAGGGCGCATTCCATTCAATTCCGCAAGCCTTGTTCAAGAGTAATAGACAAAATTATCAGATGGTATAATGCAACAAGCACAAGACCAAATTGGCTGCTACTGCTGTAATATTTAACTCAAATTTATATAGTAGATTATGGAAACTTGAATCTGAACGGGGGACTTGGGTGGATTCTACCAC
>QMYO01000273.1 GCA_003662715.1 Candidatus Bathyarchaeota archaeon
GAAGTTCTAGACAGAGTGAGAAAACGTTGAATTACGTCGCTGTCCTGTCTAGGCTCAATGCCTATGGATAGAATCACCATTCCAACGTTAACCTCATACAATTCTTTACGTAACGTGTTCTCTCCAACTAGAACTAGATTGTTTGTATTCTTGTCTTCAACAATTTCCGCTGGCAAGCCACGAATAAATAAAACGCCTTCACTTTTAGCTCGCTTATATAAGTCTTCGAAACCTTTTCCGAACGCTCTTATGTCCACGTAGAAAACGTAGATTTCTGTGTCTGGCCAATGCTCCTTTATAAGAAGAGCATCCTTAATGGTATTCATACAACACACGTTACTGCAGTAGATATGTCCTTCTTCATCGGTGCGGGAGCCAACACATTGAATAAAGGCTACGGACTTTGGAATCTCCAGGTCGCTCGGTCGAATTAGATGGCCGCCAGATGGACCGCCCGCGTTTATTAATCTTTCAAATTCTAGGGAAGTTATTACGTTTGGGAACTTTCCATATCCATATCTTGAAATAGATGAGGGATTAAACACTCCAGCTCCGGTTGCGACGATTATTGTGCTTACATCCAATTCCACAGTTTCAGGTTTCATGTCGAAGTCTATGGCGCGTTTGTCACATGCTTCAAAACATTTGGCACACGTAAGCGTATCTGATGTGAGACATAAATCTCGGTCGATAATGTATGTGGAGGGCACGGCTTGGGGAAAAGGCAAATATATCGCATGTCTCGTTGCTAGACCAACATCAAATTCATTTGGCACAATTATGGGACAAACCTCTACGCAGTCGCCGCAGGCGGTACATTCATCTGTGACGTATCTAGGTTTTTTTAGCACTTTTACTTTGAAGTTTCCAATGTAGCCTTTCACTTCAGTTACTTCGCTGTTAGTGAACAATTCGATGTTTGGGTGTCTACCAGCATCTGACATCTTCGGTGCTAAGATGCATATGGAACAGTCCATGGTTGGAAAAGTCTTATCAATCTGTGCCATTCTTCCGCCTATGCTGGGCTCCTTCTCTACGAGATATACTTTATAGCCAGTGTCAGCTAAGTCTAATGCTGCCTGAATGCCTGCAACGCCTCCACCAATAACCAAGGCTTTCCGAGTTACAGGAACCACGAGTTCCTCTTGAGGCTGGAGCAACGCTGCTTTTGCAACCGCCATTCTGACTAAATCCTTAGCTTTCTCTGTAGCTTTTTCTTTATCATACAAGTGTACCCAGCTGCAATGTTCCCGTATGTTAGCCATCTCGAAAAGATACTTATTCAAACCAGCTTCTTCGCAAGCTTTCCTAAAAGTTGGTTCATGAAGACGAGGTGAACAAGAAGCAACAACTACGCGGTTAAGTTTATGCTCCTTAATGTCATTTTTGATAAGCTCCTGCCCAGGGTCTGAGCAAGTATATCGGTTGTCTTTCGCAAGCACAACATGTGGAAGAGTAGCTGCAAACTTTGCTACTTCTTCACAGTCAACGGAGCCCGCTATGTTTAAGCCGCAGTGACAAACATACACGCCTATCCTAATATCTTCGGACTGCTCTTGTGCTTGTGCCATTCCTGGTTTACTCCGCTGTCTTAGGGAGGTAAACATAGAAAATAAAGATATGCATATATTTTTTTATGTTAGTGTTGACTCAACACTATAGATTCAATTTGACAGAGGAAGACCGTTGAAAAGCAAAACAATCCATGTTTCCAAAGAAATCATGGAAAAACTCTTAGACCCTGAGAAACTGAAGCATTGCTTTGAGTGCGGTATCTGCACTGCAAGCTGCCCTATCGCAAGGTTAATCTCCAAACATTACAATCCAAGAATGCTCCTTCAAACAATCGTGCATGATTTAGACAGTGCCATAACAGAAGCTGAGCCATGGCTATGTGCATGGTGCGACAGATGTTACAAAAGGTGTCCACAAGGTTTGAATCTGCCAGAGATTTTCTTGTTGGCAAGAAACATTGCTGTGGAAAGAGGCTATTTAAGCAAGTTTAGTGAAGGCTTACAACTCATTGGGAGGGAGATACCGTTTGCGGGAGTTTGTGGCTTGGTCTGTTTCGGCAAGATTGACGACCCAAAAGCGGCTGAGCTTCTTAAACAATATGTCGCTGAGTACGAGCAGAAAAGAGAAGAAAAACCATTGCTTACCTTTAAAAAGCGTCGAGAGAAAGTTGCGATAATTGGTTCTGGTCCAGCTGGACTTACAGCTGCTTACGAGTTAGTTATGATGGGATATCCAGTCACAGTTTTCGAAACACTGCCTCAACCTGGTGGAATGTTAAGAGTTGGCATTCCCGAATTTCGTTTGTCTAGAGAAGTGCTTGACACTGAAATTAAACATATAGAAAATTTAGGGGTGAATATCAAAACGAACGTGTTGTTTGGCAAGGACATAACTATTGACAGTCTCTTTAAAGACGGTTATAAAGCATTGTTCATCGCTATTGGGGCTCAAAAAAGCAGAAAGCTCCGCATTGAAGGTGAACAGCTTAAAGGTGTTGTACATGCCATTGACTTGTTAAGAGATATAAATCTAGGAAAAAAAGTTAAGTTAGGAGACAAAATTGCAGTCATAGGCGGCGGCAACGTTGCCATCGATACCGCTAGAACCGTCCTACGACTGGGAGCCAAAGATGTCACTATTTTGTATCGAAGGTCAAGGGAAGAGATGCCAGCTAACTCCTGGGAAGTCAGAGAAGCGGAAAGGGAAGGTGTAAAGATTCAATTCTTAGTGTCGCCGAAGAGAATTTTGAGCAAAGATGCTAAACTTGTTGCGTTAGAGTGCATACAAATGGAATTGGGAGAACCCGATGAAACCGGGAGAAGACGACCAATACCAGTCGAAGGCTCAGAATTCACCGTTGAATTAGACACAATGATACTTGCCATCGGTGAGTCACCCGACTACTCCCTTCTACCTAAAACAATTGAGATAAGCGAACAAAAAACAATAATTGTAAATCCATTAACTCTGGAAACAAGCATCCATGGAGTATTCGCTGGTGGAGATGTGGTAACTGGACCCGCCACAGTGATTGAAGCTATAGTTGCGGGTAAAAGAGCGGCACAATCCATCAATAACTACTTAACAGGTGAAGCTGATAGCACAGAAAAATAGTAAAGGTGAATGCGTTATCAACTTGTCTCTGGCACTAATATTTTAATTGCTTTTTTCCTAGTTTTTTGTGATATCTCCTCTGTTGTCATGAGAGCTAAAGCTTCTTTAGGACAGTACATGACGCATTTTGGGTCTCCGTCACATAAATCGCAAACAACCATGGTTTGCTTGGTGGGGTGCAATACGATTGCGCCGAATTCGCAGGTTTCAATGCACCATGCACAGCCATTACATTTTGCTTCATCCAGCCTAATTATTCCTGTTTTTTCATCTTTTGAAAGGGCTTTTCTTGGGCAAGACTTAACGCATGTTGGGTCTTCGCAGAGGCGGCATGCCATGGATATGTTTAAAATTGGTTCTATTCGCATTGTTCGAATGCGGGAGAGCAATGGGTTAAATCCTTGTTCCTTTACTGCTGAACAAACGTACTCGCAGATTCGGCATCCCGTGCATACTTCTGGGTCTGAAACAACGAATCTTCGTTGCATTTTAGGCGTCTCCATTTAACTTATTCATATCCGAC
>QMYO01000274.1 GCA_003662715.1 Candidatus Bathyarchaeota archaeon
CAAATAGATTTTATAAGAGAGAGTCTTTGAAAATTTTAGAGCGTTAGTCATGTTTGGGCATGAAAATGCTGTTTGTTCCATGGAAATACATAGCTAACTGGGAATGTATAGCATGCGGCAAATGTTGCAAAGCCTACAGTGTCGTCTTAAATTTTCAAGAATGGCTAAGAATCGTTAAAAACTATGGAGTAGACAAAACTGTTGCGGGATTAGATAAAATATTCTTGAAAAGAAGAAGCGACGGCTCATGCATTTTTCTAAGCAACTTTTCAAACCTTTACTTATGTGGGCTTCAGCATATGAAGCCAAAAGCATGTAAGCTCTGGCCCTTCAAAATTCTCAGCAAACCGAAATATGGATATGCAAAGGAAGCAGCCTATTATTACGGGAAAAACAAGTTTTATGTTTATGCCGACTCTAACTGCAGTGGTCTAACTTTGGGAAGACCATCATGGGAATTTGCTAACCAAACAGTGAAGGAGTTTGTGGAAATTTCCTTAGGAATTCGCAGTGAACAATACAAAACTACTGCTAACTTAAGTGTGTTTCGAGGTTACGTTCCATTTAGGCTTTAAACAAGAGAGAGAACATATAAGAAAAATTTTATATATAATAATTTTCTGATATATTTTTGACCGTTGAGGAGAACTAATTGAATGAAATTGAAAATAGAGAAATGGTGAAAATCTTGAAAGCTTTGGCAAATCCTATAAGATTAAAAATGATAGCTTCCCTCTACGAGGAACCCAGAAACGTTTATGCCTTGGCAAAAGAGCTCAACTTGCCCTATCCATTAGCTTATCTTCACCTCAACGGTTTGAAAAAGCTGGGTTTGGTAAGAGAAGTGAGAGAAGAAAAGAAAGTGGAAGGGCTTCCAACGGTAAAATATTACGCACCATCAGAGTTCAACTTTGTTCTAACACCCAAAAACATTCATAAACTCTTCAAGGGGAAGAACAAGAAATGAGAAGCTCCGTCTTGGCAGCTTTGTCTGTGATACTTATGGGTTTCGGGGTTCCAGCTATCAGCATATACTTCACTGTCTACCATAATTTCAACTTTATAGTTGCCGGGATAATAGCCTCCTTAGCCATAATAGTTGCTGGAATTCTAGCAGTTCTCGGTATAGCTATAGGAAGCGAGGAGTTACCCGCAGATTCGATAAAGCCCTCTGAAAAGGCTAAGCTAAACATGTTGCGTGCTCATCAAAGAGCAACTTTAGAAGAGCTGGACGATATAATTGAAGTGTTGAAGGAAATACGGGATATGCTCAAAGCAGCACAGGAATAGTTGGAGGGTGTGAAGCTTTGAAAGAGCTAAGATATCTTAACCTTTCCGACGAGGAAGCTGTAAAAGAAAACGAAAAAAGACTCAAGGAAATGAAAAAGCTTCTCATCGAGATAAGAGATCTGCTAAAATCCACGGGAGGAATCGAGTAGAGATGAGCGGGAAAGAAAGAATGAAAGAATATGAGAAGAAACTTTGCGAGATGAAGATTCCAACAACTAAGGTAAGCGGTTCCGGAAAGGTACACATAGAAGGAATAGGCAACATCCAGATTTCCGGGTCAGGGTTCATATCACCGGAAGAGATTAGAATCAGTGGAAGCGGACGATTACCCGGCGGATTAAACGTTGGAAGAATAACGTGTTCTGGAAGCGTGAGCATCGGAGGAAACATTGAAGCCGAAGAGATAAAGATATCTGGTTCAGGCTCGATCGTGGGGAACGTGAGGACAAAAGCGTTCTCTGCTGCAGGAAGTGTTTCCATAAATGGATGGGTTAAAGGATCAGTGATGAAAGTTGCGGGCTCGTGTACTATAGGGGGTGCAGCAGAGTTAACCAACACGTTACGTGCTCATGGTTCTCTGAAAGTTTTGGGAGATGTGAAGGCAAAAAGCCTTGTTGAGCTTCACGGTAGCTTTGACATAGATGGAAAGGTGATTACTGAAAACTTTGATGCTGAATTGAGAAGGTCGGACTCTCACATTAAAAACGGGATAGAGGCCGTTAATGTAAGCGTCAAGAAAAAGGAAGTTGAAGGTTTGGTGATATTCGGATTTCCCATTCTCGGGAGAATATTCAGGAGCGGGAAGCTCTACACGACAAATATAAAGGGTGAAGAAGTGCATCTCGAAAACGTTTCATGCCAAGACATTTGCGGAAAAAATGTCATAATAGGTGAAGGATGCATTATCAAAGGAAAAGTGAAATACTCCAAGTTTATATCGGTTAACTCAGAAGCGAATCTTGCGAATCCTCCAGAGAAATCAAAGGATGTTCATTTTTGTCCAGAGTTTTAGTCTGGTTGTCCAGTTAATGAAGAGGGAGGATAAGCATGGACGCTGTGAAATCGATTGATCTAGTTAAGGTTTATCACAGCAAAGAGAAAGTTAAGGCTTTGAAAAATGTTAATATTTCAATTCAAAAAGGTGAACTTTTCACTTTACTTGGTCCAAACGGTGCTGGTAAAACAACGTTTTTAAGGATCATTTCCACCCAGCTTTTACCAACAAGTGGTGAAGCCTACGTTTTGGATCATAACGTTTTGACAGAGCCTGTTGAAGTGCGAAAACATATAGCTGTTGTTCCACAAGATGTGGCAACGTACGGCAACTTCACTCCATGGGAATACTCGTATTATTTTTCAAGGCTCCGTGGTATGTCCAAAAGCGAAGCTAAAAACGCTTCTAAAAATGCTTTGAAAGCTGTTGAACTTTGGAACTTGCGTAACAGAACATGTGCTACTCTTTCTGGTGGAGAGAAGAAACGTGCAATTATTGCCGCAGCCTTAGCCTCTAATGCGGAGATTTTCATGCTTGATGAACCTACAAGCGGGTTGGACGCTGTTGCAAGGAGAAAAGTCTGGGCTGTATTAAGGGAGATAATCGAGCAAGGTAAAACCATATTGTTAACAACACATATCATGGAAGAGGCTGAAATGGTTTCGGACAGACTTGCTATAATACATAAAGGAGCAGTAATCGCTGAAGGATCGCCTGAACAGATTAAGCTGTTGGCAAAAGAGAAATTTCGGGTCGTTGTAGAAGGTAACCTGAACAGTTTAAGTGTCACTGAAAACAATAATCACATTGTTAAATTTGGCAGTAAATGGATAATCTATGTTAAGGATGAGGATGAAGCCTTAGAAATCGCTAGAAAGGCGTTAAAGAACGGGTTGAAGGCTGAAACCGCCCCTATCACACTTGAAGACGTTTTTGTAAAACTGGTCGGAGGAGAAGCCGGTTGAACATGAAGATTTTGAGGGATATGTTGATAATCGCTGAGTTAAAATCGCTTCCAGACCTTAAGAGACAACCATTATTGCTCATTGTTATTGGAATGTTAAGCGGTCTCCCCCTGTTTTTTATATTGGTTTTTGGAGGACAACTTAGCTATGGACTTGTGGGTGCGTTGGTTGCAACAGTGGGTTTCATAGGTTTGATGGCTGCTATTCAAGATGTGACATGGGATAGATACGTAAAAATAAGAGAGATTATAGTTGCCATGCCTGTGCATCCCTTGTCGTATGCTATGGGCATCGCTCTTGCTCCTTTAATAATCTCGGCTCCAGGTTTGCTGTTCTTTATAGCTCTTGCCTTATGGTTAGGTGTGTTAACTTTCTCTTCTCTTCTATGGTCAATTCTC
>QMYO01000275.1 GCA_003662715.1 Candidatus Bathyarchaeota archaeon
GGATATTTCAGTTTAAATGTTATTCTAATGGACCATTAGCCGAAAAGCCTATGGCGAAACGCGCGGGGGTGGGGTGGTACGGTAAAAACGGGATAATTCTAACCAGAGATTACGGATCTTGGATTGTACTCGGAGAGATTATCACAAATCTTGAACTTGAAGAAGATGCGCCCCTCAAGAAATCTTGTAAAAGCTGCCAAGCCTGTATCAAAGCATGCCCCACTAATGCTCTTTACTGGAAGACAGGAGAAATTGGGATAGTAAAGGAACTATGCATCTACTGTTCAGCATGCGTTTTAAGCTGCGTTGTTGACGACTGCATTCAAGTTAGCAGGAGACGAGCCAACGGAGAAATCGAGAAGTTCAGCAATTCAGGACAGGTTTTAAGGCTTCTACAGGACATTAACACTCGAAAGAGAGAGAAAATGGTGAGACTGCTTTTTCCAGATGAGAAGGCTTATCTTAAACGGTATTGTGACTTGGAACTCTAGGTTAATGGCTGATGATTTAAAAAGTATAAAGTTGAGAATTAGGTGGATTATGCGGTTTATTTCTTGAAAAGCTTCAACCGCATTTCCACTAAGTGTTGGTTTTGATTGTTTCTTGAATCTTTATGTCTCTTTTAACCAGCTCAGCGAAGAATGGCTCAGGCTCAATGCAAATCTCTGGCGGCACTGCCCCTCTGGTTTCGATTTCTCCTTTTGCCAGCATCTGAGCAGCAATTGACGCGGGAACTCCAACTGCAACTTGGCCAGCGGCGCCTTTCCACTTTTTGTTTGAACGGAAAATCGAGTCAACCATATAGGAGGTTTTCTTTCCCTTTTTCTTTCCAATCGCTATTATCCTTGTTATTTCCCAGTCATTGGGTATTATGTCTTCAGGCCAGCCCATCATGTTTTGTTCCTTTAAGAGTTTTAGGAAGAATTGGCGTGGCGATATTTCAGCGCCATTTATTTTTAATGGTTTTTCGCTGGCAAGTCCCGCGTCCACTAGTGTCTTGATGTCGAGGAAGCCGGGTCCTCCTTCCTTCCAATTCACGTTTTTTATTCCTTTGTCTTTGAAGGATTTTGGAAAAGTTGCGGGTTCTGAATGGATTGTGCGGTATTGGTCTTGTGTGCCGAAGGGTTCTGGAAACTTCATGGTTTCTTTGCCTGATAGGGGTGGAACCTCTTTGTATTGTCCATTTTCGTATATTACAGCGGGTATAGTCATCTCGTCGAAGAGTGTGGAAATTGACCATGTTACCACGAATGGGGGTCCTCCCTCTGTGAAGTCCATCCAGCTGTCTCTTATTAGAATTGTTTCAACTGAGTCAAGCTTGTCTACAGCGTATCTTGCCATGACGTTGGTTATTCCTGGGCATTCTCCGATGCCGAGTATGGCGGTTAATCCTGCTTTCTCGAATTTGTCACCGAGTTCCATTTGTTTTAGAGCTGTGTGAAATAGTCCTCCTACATCGAGGTAATGTGTCCCTGCTTCAAGTGCAGCCTTCATTATATTGATATTGTAATAGTATTGGACACCATTGATGGCAACATCGGCGCCTTTTAGCGCTTTCACTATGGTGTCATGTTTTGTTGCATCAAACTGCACGATGGAAACTTTTTTGCTTTTGATTTCTTCGGCGAGTTTTTGTGCTTTCTCAGGGTTTCGACCGGCGATAACTACTTCTGAGACATCTGGGCTTTCAGCTAGGTCTCTTACAGCGCACCTAGCAGTTAGTCCAGTGCCTCCTAAAACCACAATTTTCATTTAATTTTCACCGTTCAGTTAATATTCAGATTGATTTTAAAAAATGTTGGTTACTCAATTCATTAGGCTTGTTTGCTACAGCCTAACCGCACAACTATTATGGTGCTTAGAGTTAAACATGATATTAAGTGGCTAAGAAATCTTTACGACTTTTAATCCATCTTTATTATAGGCTAGTAGGTCGCGGAATAGTCCTCTTATGCGATAAGTCATTTGGGGTTCATGGGCGCTGGCATTGAGAAGGAAGATGGCAGTTGTTCTTTTTGAGAAAAGCATGTCTAATACGTAAAGCAAAAACTTATAGGCCTTATCAAAACCCATCAGCACTATGAGCTCGGATAGCTTATCGAAAACCAGAAATACGTTTGGGTAAGCACGTTCTTCCAAAATCTTGTTTAAGGCATCCAAAATTAAGGCTGGGTTTTTAGCTGGCAGAACCACCTCATTTTCAGACGTTAACTCCTGCGTTGACACGGAATTCGATAACAAGAAGAATTTGGCTATAGGCTGCTTGACTAAGCTCGTGTGGAGACTACTTGTGGGTGATGTAAAGACAAATATAGGCTCAACGTTGGCTGTAGCCTCTTTCGCCAATCTGTCGATAACTCTCTCATAATCAGAAGCAGGGTCAAATTCTAGCAAAAACTTGCGGCCTACAAGTTCACGGTGAGATAGGTCTATAAGCTTAGAGAAAGCGTTCGTGTGCTCTAAAAGGTCAATAAATATAGTGTATGAAGACCCCACCCAAAACGCTTTCAGCATCTCAGCAAGCTGTGCCTCATCTATGTCTTCAATGTTAAACGCGGTCAATTCTATCACAAAAGAGGAATAATCAAGTATATCTATGTTAGCCCCCAAAGGAGTCTCCCATAAAGAGTCATTCCAATAGTCCACATATACCTGCCATTGACCATTAAGGAAGGAGAAATCACCAAGGTCTTCAAGAGACCTAAAATGTTTATATCCTCGCCTCTTAGCCTCAGCCCGCAGGTCAAGCCCCCTCCTAATCGCCCTTTCCTTGTCAAATTTACCATCAGGCATATACCATTCAGTTAGGCCTCCAGGAAAAAAGGAGCCTTCCGATTCGTATTTTTCCACGTCAACTCCATACTCCTTAAGTTTGTCCCTAACAGTTTCGCTCTCCTCATCAGGGTAGCCATAGTCAACTAAATCGCCGTTTTCTAATCCCTCCCGTATAAAAGCGGAGAAGATTTTCATTTTGTCTACGGCTGACGTGTATGTTACAACAAGCTGCTCCCCTTCACCCACATTGAGCAAAGACTTAGGTTTAGCTCGAAAAGAAGAAATAGACCGTTTCCATCTCCGTCGCAGGGAATCGGTTATAGAGAAATCGGGCATTTTGTGGACCCTTCGTTTGAGTTGCTCTACCGTTATTGAGACGTGCATCTCCAATATTAATATATCCGAATCATCATAAACGTTTCTATACTTCAAAGGCATATCTGCAGTTCATTTACAGATTTAGTAAAGAACAGGTAAAGTATCAATGGCTTATACTAGATAGATGCTTGCTGCCATAGCCAGGTAGAGACCAAAACCTGTTGCTTGTCGCATCAGGTCTGGAACAGGCCAAAACCAGCTCGTGGCACCGTTAAAATGGTATCCCGCTAAAAACCATGCGAGGCTGAGGTCGATTAGCGGGTTCACTATTTTTGACAGTTGTTGAGGCAAGTTTATGAAATGAGAATCGAAACATAAGATTAGGTAGATTGGAAAATTAATCAAAAGGTCAAATATTGTCAGTCCTAAGAGGATGCCGTAGTTTTCCATAAACATCCGTACATATGGATTAGCTTCATTCGCTGGCGTGGTGCAAAAGATGAGGGTTGCGAGATAATCAAACAAAATAAACATGAATAACAA
>QMYO01000276.1 GCA_003662715.1 Candidatus Bathyarchaeota archaeon
ATTCTGGCTTGTCTCAAGCACGGTTAGAACAGCATTTATGCAGTCGTTAATGTAAAGATAGGATTTATTTTGATTTCCGTCACCAAGAATCATAAGTTGCTTTGGGTTGTTTCTAAGTTTTTGTATGAAATCGTGAATTACTCCATGTTGGCTTCTAGAGCCAATTATGTTGGCGAAACGCAAAATTATTGCTTTTTTGTTATAGGTGTGAGCGTAGGCAATGATAAGTGCTTCGGAGGCAAGTTTTGAGGCGCCATAAACGGAAAGGGGCTTCAACGGGGCATAATTTTCTGGGGTTGGTATTAGAGTAGCATCCCCATAAACCGTAGATGTAGATGCGAAGACAATAGTGTGCACTTGCGCCTTGTTTTTGATCCCCTCTAATAAGACATGTGTGGCGTAAACGTTTTGTTGGAAGCATGTTTTTGGGTCATTACGCTCTAGACGAACTTCTGGATTGGCAGCGAAATGGAAAACAACTTCGATGTTTTTTAGCGATTTTTCTATATCGTGAGGGTTAACACAATCTCCTTTATAAAAACGGATGCTTTTATGAGCGTTGAGAACATGCTTTAAGTTTTCTATAGATCCTGAGGATAGGTTATCTAGAATTGTTATTTGCGCTTCTAGCCGATAAAGAGCTTCGCAAAGGTGACTTCCGATAAATCCTGCTCCGCCAGTTATGAGCACGTGAATGAAATATCACCTTTCTTTTTGAACTGTTCCAAGAAAAGTTAACTTATTCGAATGAAACGTATATACCAATTATTTTGCTTGTCGAAGTTCTTAAATTGGATTTTGTTCCATCCAGCCTTAAGAATTCCTTGGGAGATTGGTATGATAGATTCAAGCCATTTGCCCCTGTTTTCTTGTTCATAGCACACCAGAGTTTCTACAAGCTGATCGTTTATGATAATTTCTATGGGTCCTATTGTACCTGCAGGATGAAAGAGATTATTCACAACAATCATGCTTTCGTTACCCCAAAACGAATAAACATGGTATATTCGCTCCCATGTAGGAAGACCAGATGATTTCCAAGGCAAAACGTCAAATTTTTCAGGGACTCCATCGGCATCGAAATCAAACGATTCTGAGTTTGGGAACACCATTGATATGGAAGGAGGTTGATACGGAATTGCGTTCTCCGACGACAGGGCTATGTAGTTAACGTACCAGTTGTTTTCTAGATCATCATTTCGAAAAACTATGGTGTTCCAGCCTAGGGTCAATGTACCGCTTGGAATCTCAATCGTATGAAAAAGCCACTTTCCTCTAAGCGCAGTATCATTGACCGCTATGTAGTTGATTCTTTTATCATTAATGGACACGATTACTGGACCGACTGTTCCATGCTTGTGAAAGAGGTCGCGTAGAACGATATTGGTTTCATTTCCAGTGGATGCATATATAAAATACCGTGCTGATGAACCGTTCCAGTGAAGCACATCAAAACTTTCACTTACGCCGTCTTCATCTAAGTCGGCAGCATAAGAACTTGGAGTTAGAAACGATGTAGGAGCAACGCTACGGTAAAGCGGAGTAGTTATCAGAGATTGCTCTATTGTTTCTGTTTCAAAACCTATTTGGGAAGGATGCCATTCGTACAGCGCATCTTCATTAACAACTGTGATGTTATTCCAACCAGATTGCAGAATGGTGGAGTTTATTCTGAATTCATGCCTTAAGCCCGAGAGCATTTGCAGATCGTTGCCACTTAGTCTGTAGGGATCAGCAGTAGTATGGTTATAGTATATCTTGCCAACCTTGTGGCCATTAATAAAAACTGATACGCCGCTAATAACTTTTGAGTTAATCAAGACTTCTTCGATGAAAAGTTTCTGTTGCGGGTTAGGAGTCCAATAGAGATAATACTGTTCAGTAAGTCTAGGTGAGATTGTTGTGAATAACTCCGGTTCAGTGGCTAAGTTAAGATACCTTAATTGAGAGTATAACTTCAAGTGCGTAGCATAGTTTACTTTATAGATGGAAGCACCCAATTCAAATTCTTTCATGTTTTGTGGTGGAGGACCAAAACCCATCCAATCCAAGTACCAATTGTTCGCTGGATCCATGTTTTCAATGCGGATTTTGTTTACTTTCTTGATGATCCAAGGGTTCACTTCGATTTTGTCCACCCTCCAAAAGCCTCTTTCAGACTCCGAAGCGGTCAGGGAATCTACAAAGATTCCATTAACAAAAATGTTCACTGGACCTTCAGTTCCAGCTGGGTGAAAGAGTGAACGGACATACAGAGTAGTATAGTTGTTATCGTTTAGAAGTGGATACACAACGTAGTTTCTTGGCTGAGACCTCCATTGTAAGATTCGGAAAGTCTCCATGACACCGTCGTGGTCAAAGTCATACCAATTTATGGTTTCTTTTACATATCTCTTCAAAGGGAACACGGGTTCGGCGTATTTTGAGCCTAAAAGAAAATAAGGATTTTTTGTGTAATCTGCGTCAACATCTTTACCTATATATAGGTATTGAACGTTATATTTAGCTAAGAGATTAAGTATTGCCAGCAGATCTGTCCCGCTGAAAATTTCGTTGCTGTCTATAATTCTTTGAGGGAGATCGCGAACATAATAATCACTCATTTCCACGGGCACCGAGATGACTTGAACATCGCTCATTGCAGGTAAGATCAGGCCGAGGACTGGGGATGTTGCAACCACAGTCCCTCCTGCATTTTCCTTTAGCCAAAAAAGACCTCCAGACCGAAGTTCTTCCTTGTACTTTACAGTCACATCAAGCACCGTCGTAAGAGAGCCGCCTGTTGAAAAGAGAGCCGCCATAGCAACAATTGCGAGAAAGAAGAATGCTTCAATTCTTTGTTTCGTTTTCTCATCAACACTTACGGAGAATTTGAAATTTTTTAATAATGAATGAAATCCCAAAATCGCTGTGAGGGACATAGGCATAGCGAGATACCAGGCAAAGCGATCATTTACTAGTCTAATTCCAAAGTGATTACCTTGAGACATAAAGAAAAGGAATATTAGCCATGAGGCCAAGAAAATATACTCATCACTTGGCCGCCTGCCTTCTCTCAGAAACTCTGTGAATATGGATGAACTTCCTACAACGAAAGCCAAAGGGACAAAGTAGCCAACTTGCTTTACGTAATCCTCTAATCTCAAGGGGGAGAAAGCTTCAAACGCCCCTGTGCTGGTGGGAAAACCCAGTCGTGCAACATGAGCAACATAGGGAGACCCTATGATGGCGCCTAAGATCAAGGTCATAATTAGAATTTTTTTCTGCTTCCCTTTTGTTGTCAAAGTTAAAATAAGATAAACGAGCACTATGCCTAATGCGGTTAACGCCAGAATATGATAACTAAGGATGAGACCTCCTAAAAACATGCTCCCAATTATAAAGGTTCGATGTTGATCCGTGGAAAAATAATTAGTCTGACGTAAATTGCGTAATGTTTGAATAAGAAATAGGGGAAACAGAACGTACCCAACCATGCCTGAGGAGTAATTATAAAATATCGAGTTGAATGAGTTAGCATCAGCCATGGCTGGAAATATATAAATGAGCAACGAAACAAATGCATACTTTCTTTTCATAAATTCTGAAAACAAAAGGAAATTTGAAAATATAATAG
>QMYO01000277.1 GCA_003662715.1 Candidatus Bathyarchaeota archaeon
ACCTCCTACCAGTATGACTGAAACCACGAAGAGCACGAAAAAGCTCTTGAACCTCACGTTCATTCTGTTTCACCTCCCAAATTTCTGATATTTTAATTGGAAAACCGAAATAAAAGCCTTTTTCCGTTCGATTTAGTTCCAAATCCTTCAAAACATTTCCTTTTTATACTAAAGCCTTCAAAACCTCTTATTTTCGTTCGAAAGGCAAGGGGAGCGGACTTTGAACATATGGCGGAGATGAACGGATTTGAAACCCATGAATCCCACAGAGATATAGTGCAAGGGAAAAATCGAACTTGCAACCCCGGTAATTTAAACCGAGGTTTAAACCTATTTCCGTCCACTGAACTTTTTTGACTAAAAAAGATTAGCTTAGGGAAATGTTGTTTCAAGTAATTAATCTTTCAAGGAATAAGATATACGAGGCAGAAATGATGAAAAAGCTAGGTGCCTATGGGTATAACTTCTATAAGGATGATTTGAACAATATGAATACGGAGGTTCATGAATGGTTACGGCTGGCAAAGTTTTCAAGCTGGTTGAGCCAACACCCCTATCCGACATAGCAACCAAGCTTAGCGGTTACAGAAGAGAAGAAGAATACGAAGAGGGCGACTACAAATTCAGCTTAATCACAGAAGTGGTTGGTCTTATGCCCAGCGAAAACGCCCTCACCGGCGTGTACTCTCATGATTATATAACTCATGCTTTTCATAGAGGCAAGACCATTCCTCTTCCAAGAACAGTTGAAGCCATGTTCAGTTTTGCAAAACATAAAGATCATGTCTTTCTGACAGTGGTGGAAAAGAAGAGACTAGCTAACTTCATTGCAAACAAGCTTAGCGGAATAGTTTATGAAAAACTTGGACACATCGTAGAAGCTCGTATTCCTCCAGAAACATTGCGTAGCTTTCACTCTAAAAACCCTGAGGACACGAAGATTACTTTTTTTGATAATGTTGACATTCCCAACATTAACAAGCTTTCTTTATATGGACCAGATCTAATAGGTACCAGCCTCTTTGAAGAGTATGGTAAACATGGTGATTTATGGTATATTGTGGCAAGATCAAAAGAGTATGGGTATGTGGTTGGGGTGACACGAGACGTTTCAGTGACAATATTTAACATAAAGGACAAAAACAAGTATCTGGAATACGTGACGAAAGAAATCTATCCCTTGATCATCTAAATAACTTCAAATATTTCTCAACCCATTTATATCGGAGGATGAATTCTTGGTTCGCAAACCACTAGTTTCAATAGTGTCTGCGGGGCTGTCTAAGTTTGGAAAACGAGAGGGGCTATACGGCAGAGAACTCTTCGCAGAAGCAGTGAAAGAAGCCTTTGAAAGATGCCCCAACCTAAACCCGCGAGACATTGAAGCGCTGTTCGTAGGACATATGGGCGAATCTTTTGAACACCAAGGACACACAGGACCAACCCTCCTAGACTGGGCTGGACTATTACCAATCCCATCAACTAGAATAGAATCCGCCTGCTCCTCATCCGGAGTCGCATTGAGATGCGGAATCTTCGCGGTGCTCTCTGGCCTACATGATATAGTGATGGTGGGTGGAGTTGAAAAGATGACTCATCGATCCACGTCGGATGTGACCGAGTATTTGGCAATGGCTTCAGACTTTCCATTTGAACAGTGGCATGGAATGACTTTTCCTGGATTGTATGCACTTATGGCAACGGCTCACATGCACAGATACGGCACCACAGAGGAGCAGATGGCTATGGTTGCGGTGAAAAATCATCATAATGGAGCCCTGAACCCTAAAGCGCAGATGCAGAAAGAGATAACGCTGGAGCAGGCGATGTCATCACGAATGATTGCTTGGCCACTAAAACTGTATGACTGCTCCCTAATAACCGACGGAGCAAGCTGTCTAGTTTTAACAAAACCTGAGCTGGCAAAAAAATTCACAGACACGCCAGTGCATATAGTTGGGTCGGGACAAGCCAGCGACGCCATCGGACTGTATGAGAGAGAAGATTTTACAACTCTAAAGGCAGCCAAACTCGCTGCGCAAGAAGCATACAGAATGGCAAAGATTGAAAGTCGAGAAGTGGACGTTGCGGAGGTCCATGACTGCTTCACAATTGCTGAAATCATAGCTTACGAAGACCTTGGCTTCTGCAAGCCCGGAGAAGGCGGAAGCTTGGTGGAAAATGAAATAACCACAATCAAAGGAGAGATTCCAGTCAACACCAGTGGAGGATTAAAGTCAAAGGGACACCCAGTTGGGGCGACGGGAACGGCTCAAGCCTATGAAATCTATCTGCAACTAACAGAGCAGGCGGAAAGAAGACAGGTGAAAGACGCTGAGATAGGCTTAACCCATAATGTGGGGGGTTCAGGTGCCACAGCAGCCGTGCATATTTATAGGAGAGGATGAAATGTCTGAAGTTGCGCCCTTCACGATAGAGCAGTTCTACAAGTTTATTAGCGAAAAAAAGCTTATGGCTGTCAAATGTCTAAAATGTGCCAGTTTACTTCTTCCTCCTAAAAACATCTGTCCAAAATGCTTCTCAACCAGTCTTGAATGGACCGAACTCAGGAAGAAAGGAAAACTCTTGACCTACACGGTTATCCACGTTGCACCTGCACAGTTTCAGTCTATGGCACCCTACAGCATGGGCATAGTGAAGCTAGAAGATGGCCTCCAGCTGCTAGGCATGATTCGAGATATCAAGCCTGAAAAGATTAAGGTTGGCATGGACCTGATTGTTGACTTTGACACAGACCTACCTTCCCGATGGCCTGTTTGGCCCAGATACTTCTTTAAACCACCTTAGTAAATGGTTGTTGCTAAATGATACTTCAAAACTTTCAAAAATTCAGCTAAGCTGTTCGTTAAGCTGATGTATCAAGTCAGGAATATGAATAGCAGACGAAATTAAGTGAGTAGCGCCAGCGCTTATCAACTCTTTAGGTGAGGATATACCCGTTGTAACGCCTACCGCTATGACGTTGAGTTCATGAGCACATCTCATGTCCCATTTGCTGTCTCCCACAACGATTGCTTCTTCAGGCTCAACATTCAATGCCTTCAAAGCGGCTTCCAAATGGACGGGATTAGGCTTCACCGCTGAAACAGCTTCGCGGGTGATCATTGCATCGAAGAACTGCTTAAGACGAAAACTTCTTAGGATATAACCTGCTGATGTAGTGCTGTCCACAGTCATAATCGGAATGTTCAGCCTTATTGTCTTTAGAGTGATAAGTGTCTCTGAGCTGCCGGGCACTAAGCTAGTTGCATGGGCAGCCTGCAACTCGTGACGATTTGCCACTGAAAGCACTTCTTTCTTCACTCTTGCGATGTCGATGTCTTTTCTGCCGTTGTTCCTAACGTAAATCTCCGCCTTTTCCAGCATAGTGAATATGCTTTCGTTCATGGAGAAAATTGATGAGGGAAAACCTTGTTTATTTAGAACTTGTATAACCTCTGCCCTCACCGATTTATAGTCCAGATTGAAATCTACGATGGTGCCGTCGAGGTCAAAGATCACCGCTTTAATCATCGCTGCAAACTCCTTTCACCAATATTTATGTGAATAGGCTTTTCTGCTAAACATCGCAGAAAGGCTATTTATGTCTTTAGAA
>QMYO01000278.1 GCA_003662715.1 Candidatus Bathyarchaeota archaeon
AGAACTAGGCATAAAATACGTAACGCTGGACTTGGTTCTGTTTGGTCTAGAACACTTTATGACCACCGAAGACATTGCCTAACAGCTGAACCTACCCATAAAACAGGTTGATAATTTAAAGAAGCGATGGTTAGCCACTGAACATAAGAGACGGCTACCACTGACGGCAAAGCTTGGATACAGAACGGCGGGGTCAGATTTTAGGCTCCCATACACGTTACATTAAGCTTTTCTAATCATTCAAACGAATATAGCAGAGAGGAACTTAAAATGCTAAAAGAAATCACCGTAGCTCTAGCACAAATAAGCTGCAAAGTTGGAGATAAAGAATACAACCTCGATGTGATGAGGAAGAAAATCAAACAGGCAAAAAGCAAAGGCGCAAATCTGGTTGTCTTCCCAGAACTCGCCTTAACGGGCTATGTTGTTCGAGACCTAGTATACGAATTGGCAGAACCTATACCTAGAGGAGAATCAATTCGTCGCTTAGAAGAAGTTTCAAAGAAGGAAGACATACACGTGGTTTTTGGAGCGCTGGAGCGAAGCGAGAAGGCACATGCTACCCTTTATAACACAGCGGTTCTTTTAGGACCAAACGGATTCATCGGAAAGTATCAAAAGATGCATCTACCAACTCACAGCGTCTTCGAGGAAAAACGTTATTTTCGGCTCGGATACCAAGCACCAGTCTTTGAAACCGAAATTGGGAAATTGGGATTAATTATCTGTTACGACATATTTTTCCCAGAAATAACCCGCCTACTGAGACTTAAAGGCTCACAACTCATCATTTGCATATCAGCCTCACCTGGAATACGTCGCAAATTCTTTGAGACACTCATCACTGCTAGAGCCATAGAAAACACCGCTTTCCTAGTCTATGTCAATCTCGTCGGAGTGGAAAATGGACTACAATTCTGGGGAGGAAGCAGAATAGTCGCCCCAAACGGCAAAATACTGTCACAAGCCAAATACGACGAAGAAGACTTAGTCATAGAAAAAATCGACTATGCATACTTAAAACAAGCAGAAACCTTCGTTCCCACCCTCCGCGACTTAAGACCAGAACTATTCAATCTCTTAAAGGAAAAAGCAGAAAACTTGTGAGGTCACACTTTTGAACAAAATCCGGTTGATTCGAAATGAGGACATAGAGCAAGTGTTAATAGGAGTGCCCAAAGATCACAAACACTTGAGGGTTTACGTGAAACTGAAAACTGGAGGCGGATTCATTTTTCAAGAAGCTACTATAGCAAACCTCCTACGAGCATACATCACAATAAAAACACACCCAACTGTTCGAGCTAAAGAACTCAAAATGAAAATTTTAACTGTGGAGCAACAAAAGGAAGGGTTTGCAGCGCACCAGCTTCTCGAGACACTTAGAAAGGAGGAGGAAATCGAGAAGGAATTAAGTGAACTTCTCAAGAAAAGTAAGATTTCATTCTAAATATCTTTACTTAATCTACCGAATGTGACCTCACTGTAAACCTGATTCAAAATCACAGATCATCTCACATGTGATTTACTTGTGATTCAGCGACGTCACAACATTTGCATCGACAAATCAAAAGTCATTTGATTTAACCAACTTTTTAGCCACTTGCCAATATACTTGAAGAACGGAAAACAGAGCCTATAGGGGGTAAAATAAGCGTCTACCTCGCATGGACGCTTCTAATTTTATCAGATGTTTCAAAGGTGTAAAACGTACAAGTATATGTTTATTTTCATATGTTAAAGTTTTACATTTGTACAGTTTTCATTATAGAAAAGAAAACCATAAGACTTTTCTACTTGTATACAAAACTGTATCCCTAAGAAACAATTCTCAGGTGAAGAAATTGCGGTTAAAAAACACCGTTCAAAAATGGCTAATATACTCACTAAACGACCCAATTGTAAAAATACTTTCAAAAAACAGCCATCTAACAAAAACACAGCTAGAAACATTCCTAATAGACGTTTTAGCAGAAAACACAGCGGGAAAACCCTTAAAATATGAAGAAAAAGCCAAATTACGGCTATTAAAGGCAGGAATAAGCCGCGGCGCCTTCAACAGAACGCTAAGACAGGCTAGAAGAAACGTTATTCAATCAATCTACACCATCCTTCTCCTCGGATACCTGGGAGTTTTCGAGGACACACGTTTAGATCCGTACATAGAAGCCGCAAACAAGCTACACTCCTATATGAGTGCCTACAGAAAAATTTCTAAAGGTAAAAAGATAAACGATGAATATTTGAGAATCGTAAATGCGCTTCGCGAAGAATTAGAGACAAGCCTAGAGCAATTGTCTAAGCCAAAAACATTATCAAAAATGTGACATCACAAATCACACTAATTCTCATGAAACATTTGTAAAAAGAATTCAAAATCTCTAAATCAACAATAATCATTAAAGCTACATCCCAATCCATCATTTTTCCATGATTTTCCAATGTTTTAGTCATGCCAGAAAGGTTCATGTAGCTTAAGGTATGTCCTTTTAATGTCCCTTTATTTTCAGTTGTGACGTGTGATGTCACAATAATACCTTGATAAATAAGCCCAAAACACTGAAAAACTCACTAATAATCCAGAATTGGAAAAAATAAGGAAGAATTGACCATTTAGTAATGGTGTTTTAGCCGTGTTTTATGTATGTTTTGTTTGTAATTGTGATTTCTTGTATATCACATGAGGTCACATTTAAATCACACTTTGTGACTATTTATTTTTGGATATAAACAAACTTGGAGGAGTCTCGGTGTTTGAAGAAGTTGCTTTGATTGCCACGGTTCTACTGTTGTCCACTTCAATAGGTGTGGCCATTTTGTATTATCGGCGGATAAAGAGGGCTCATGAAATGTATGATGAAGCAAAAGATGTTGTAGGCGATGTTGTTGTGAGTTTTAACAGACAGTTTCAGAGGCAAGAGGACAAGCTTGACACGGTAGCTTACAAAGCTGAATTATCCCTTTCTAGAAGTGAAGATGTTTTGAATAAAATGAAGGTATATGATAAGCAATTATCAGACCTCGCCACTAAGGTTGAGGGCGTCTCTGGAATTGAAAAAAGAGTGCCAGCGCAAATTGAGGAGATGAAGAAGAAAGTTGAGGAGGTGAGAAAGAAGGTAGAGGAGGTAATTGCTAAGCAGAAACAATTTATGGAAAAAACTGCAGAGGCGCCAGCAGTATCTGAAGCAAAAATAAAAGCAGCTATACCGATAAAGAGAGAAAAGGCATTAGCTCCGCTTACAGAAACTGAGTTGAACGTACTTGAGATTCTTGCGAGTGAGGGCAAAAAGACTGCTCCTGAAATTAGAGAAAAAATAAAACTCACTAGGGAACACACAGCTCGTTTGATGAAAAAACTGTATGAAAAAGGTTACTTAGAACGAGAAGCAGGTAAAATGCCGTACTCCTACAGCATCAAGGAAGAGATGCGGAGAATTTTGAAGAAAACAGAAGCCAAAACTTAGCTGAGAGTTAGTTATGTTGCTTTACGAGTTAGGTCCTCTCCTGCTTGGCGGAGTTGCCTAAGTCTATCGTCCATTTCAGAAAGCGGCTTTGATGATGGAAGGTTATAATCCACTTTTTCCCTCTCCTCCAGATACTCGGGATAATGG
>QMYO01000279.1 GCA_003662715.1 Candidatus Bathyarchaeota archaeon
AATGACGCTTTTATCTTCTACTGAAATGAATATTTCTTCGTCAAAGGGAATATGGTGGCTGCGAAACTTGTGTTTAACTCCCTCAATGGTTGGCTTTGTGGAAAAAACTGGGGTTAAACTCCACGTGTGGGTGCACACTTCGTTATAAATGAAGGGTAAGCCTGAAACGTGGTCGGAATGCTCATGGCTTAGGCAGTAGCCCTTCACGTTTCTGAGGTTGACGTTATCAAGTATGGGAGCCCCTATAGTTTTCGAAACATCAGCGTACGTTGCGTCCTTCCCTAAATCCAAAAACTTATAATAGTTCTTACTGATGTTGAAGCCGGCATCAAGAAAAATCACCTCGTTTTTATATTCTACTGCAAAACAATGCCCTTTCTCCTCAACTCCACAACAATGAATCCTGATATCATGAGAAGTCAAACCTGCCATCTCCAGATTTCGATAAGGGTGTCAAGAAAAAAGAGGGTTAAGAAGTTTCGCCAGTTTGGTCTTCTATCGGTGCACCACAGTATTTTTTGACAGCGTTCACTCCATTTATGCAGCCAGCCTTCGTTTCGTAAGCTTCGCTTACCGCCACTATCTCGCCGTTTGGAGCCCTTAACCTGAATCTAAACTTTCCAGCCTTATCCTTGTAAACTTCAAAACTTGCTTCCGCCATATTTTATCCCAACGTAAGTTATAGCAAGTGTTATAAATAAATTACTTTTAGCCCAACTCTGCGAATTCAAAATTCAACGAAAAATCTAGAAGAGTCAGCTTATGCTCTATACCTTCATTTGTCAAATACAGAGATTGCTGAAGTCTTGACTGCAACGCTGAAGTTTTCGCCGTCTAGGAACATCGTCATTTTACTTTTGTTTATAACCACACACTCTTCTGGATGATTTGGAAAAACGTGCAAGGAACTATTGCTACTCACAAGAACAATTTACTTCTTTTCTAGTTTCTCTATGATCAGCCTTTCATCGTCTATTCGTATGGTTACTTCGTCTCCTTCTTTGAAGGGAAATGTTCCGTCTCTTGCCACTTCTGTTGGAATATAGATGAAGAATTTGTCGTAAATACGCCCTCCTGTTCTAGTTGGTCGGTTGATAAATCTTCCTTTTCCTTCTCTCATTTTGGTATCCTCATTTGGTGTCACAAAAATGTTCACGTAACGCTTACATGATGTTTTCCGAATCACAAATTGAGACACCATATTAGTGTCACAAAACTTATAAAGTCGCACTTAACGATTTTCATTTGAGAGTGAATTCATGAAGAAAAATGCGGTTATCGAAGTTGAACTTGTTCCAGAAAGTGCTCATGTGCCGAACAGCCAGATCGAAAAGGAAATACGGGAAGAGGCTTTAATACCATGGGTTAAGAACATACGGAAGGTTATGGTGATTGAGCACCGCGACTAAAGGCGAAATTAAATCCATTAAGAGCTTAAAGAAAAGGCTGAAAAAGGAAGGCTATTCTGAAGAGGCTATTCAAGAGATTTGCAAATGGTATGAATAAGAATATAATGCGAAGTGAAAATTTTGTGAAAATGAAAATTGTCAGAAAAAGCGACCAGCAAGGAAATTGAAAATCTCGAAAGCATTTACTTCCTAGCTTAAATGTCATCTTTTCTTTATGGGTGAAACAAGTTAGATTGATATCTATTTGATATACTTATAAATGAAAAGGGTACATGTTTGTTCTACCGTTTTTCGGCTAGTAATTCAATCAATACTCTCTTTGTGAACTTTACATAATATAAGGAAACATTGACGAGCTCGTCTTCCGTATATCCAGAGCCGCGTCGACATTTATAAAAGGCATCATAAGTGCTCACGGAGCGGTGGAAAAGATAAACAAGAAGAAAAATTAGGTTGTTATAGATTATTAGAGTTTATGAATTATCCGAATTTGGGTCTTAGGTTCAGCTATTGCTGTTTTGCACTACTTTTTTCTTTCTTCACTTCCTTCCTAATCAAATAGATAGCAACAACTGAAAAAGCCAACGAAACAGCAAGAAATGAAACAATCAGCTTAGGAAACAAATCAATGGCAAATGCAACATATTCTCCGCTGAGAAGGAAAGAAATCTGATTAATCACAATAAGACTAAGAGTCAAGACGCCGCAAGAAATGCTTATCCAAGCACTCGCACGAGACAATTTGGATTTTACTCGTCTAATCACTTTGAACATTGAATAATAAAGTGAAGTAAAGAATATGACCGCAAGAAAACTCATGATGCTTGGAAATGTTCTACTTATCATAGGAACACTAACACTAAACTCGAAGATTGCAAGGAAAAGAAGAAAGACTGCAAGAGCAGTTGAAATATAAGACATCAAAGCTGCTAACGTGAATTTGAAAATCTCATACGAAAAAGAAAGCACGAAAGCAGTTAAGAAAAGCGATGCAGAAGCCAGTGCATACGCTTGTGCTTCTGGATAAGATTGGTGAGCAAAAGCGGATATTGCCACACACAGAGAACCTAAGACTGCAAGAGGATAGACTCTTCTTATGATTCTAAGGAACTTTGGATGGAAACTTGCTAACTTATGTTCAAAGTCTTCTTCTTTGGCTTCGCTCATTTATTATCTTCTTCAATAAGTTCTAAGAATGCGATTATTAGCTTTTCTTTTAAATGGATGAACCAAAGAACTTGCAGTGAAGAAGTCTAGTAGAGAAATTCACACGAAATTCTGATTGGACATTATTTCATACTTTCAGTTGCAAATTTCTGGAACTGTAGTCCATAAACTTTTATTAAGGTTATCACTCTGTACTAGTTTGGTGATAATGTCACCCAGAAATCTTCTTATTCTTCTTCTTGATGTTAAATGGACAGACACCAGCAGAAAAATCAGGAATCTCGAAGCTAAAACAAAATAAATGGGAAAATCTAACCAAAAAAGCTACACGTAACTCACACTGATTTATGTCTTAGAGCAAGGGCATTCTTCTTTCAATGGGTAAGGATGCCCAGTGTTGATTACTTTCAGGTCACGCCCAGAGTAAGATTCTTTGCATGATGTATTGCATAAAGGTTGGTTGCGGAAGACCAAACAACACTCAATATCATCAAACAACTGCTGGGTCAACTTCTCAACTGTAGATTTTTCGATAATACCTAGCATTACTACAATACCAACATTAGGATACTTCTTTTGATAATCGAATACGCATTCGTATGCTGGGTGTTCTTGTTGAATCCTTTCCCGCAAAGTCTGACCGAATGCTTGACCTATATAAAGTAGTTTTATATTCCCCCAGTTATTCTTCTCAGCGTTGTAAATAGCACCCAAAATAGCGTAAAACCCTTTGCCATCTAATTTGGAGTTATTGGAGTCTTTGATATTGCTGAATCGTATGACACTTTCCTCCCAGTTTATATGAACAGTATCCATAAGAATCTACTCAGTTTATGCAAGTTCTTTTCTTCAAAAAATCTGTTTATTCGATATTTAAAAGATTCTATTCACAGATGTTGTTAACTTATCGACAAAATCTTTTCGTTTCTCGTTTCTTGAAGTGGGTCTTAGATATCCTTTCCGCTCTTTATCTTCTTCGGGGACTGCGACCATTAAGTTTCGCTTTTCTGAAG
>QMYO01000280.1 GCA_003662715.1 Candidatus Bathyarchaeota archaeon
AACCATAAGCCATACTCCTCTGGGGTTGTGTTTCGTGCAATCATAAACTGAAAGGCTAAGCCCGTGGCTACGCTAAGTAGTTTGGCTGCAAAAATTACGAAACCAGAATATTGGAGTCGTATCTCATTTCTAGCCAAGTTTTCACCCTTATGGAGCGTTAAACGATATAGGTAGGTCATATATTTTAATTTGATTATTCATGGAGATTATGAGGACATTACCGATTCCTTCAAGACATCTATAATATTTGCCATACCAATGGCAATTAGAACCATGGTTCTTGCAAACTCTTATCTGAGCATTTTAGATGAAAGGGAGCACAATTTTCTCTCTCCCATACATCGAATCGTTAATAACTTTGTCAACACTGTATTTTGTGTTTATAAACACTGTGAATCATAAGGTTTGCGATGAAAGAAATGAAAGAGAAAATGCTTGATGTTAAAGGCAAGAACTCGGTAGATATTATCAAAAACTATAAAAGGTTTTTATGATTAAAAAAGAGAGTGTGACTTGCAAATGGTGAAAGAAAAAGAGGAAGAAAAAGGATTTATTAGTGTTTCTATTCCAACAGAGCTTTTTGAAAAAATAAAAGAAAGAATTGAAGGAACCGGTTTTGCTTCAGTTTCAGACTATATTACTTATGTCCTAAGAGCGACGTTAATTGAAGATGAGGATGAGAAGGAGGTTCTAACCAAAGGAGATGAAGAGAAAATTAAAGAACGCTTAAGGGCTTTAGGCTATTTGAGCTAAAAGGATTTTCTCTCTCTATGAATTGTTATTTTGCATTTTTCAAGTCTATGACTTTACCATCCGTATCCCCGGGTATATTCAAGCCAAGGAAATTCAAGATTGTGGGTGTGATATCGTATACGCTTATCCCCTTTACCCAAGAAGGCTTAACATCCTCACTATAGAGAATTACAATACCATTCGGGTGATGGTTAGAAAAGTCCCGTCTCACAGTAGTCTTAGGTGCTATGATGTCACTCCTAAAGGCAAATCCCTTCTCATAATTAGGTATTACTACAATGTCAGGCATAGCTTTTAGCTGTTTTCCGGTGTAAAGCTCTTCTTTTTTCCATGCTCCTCCAATAAAAGGAGCTTTCTTCAGATACATCACCACATGGTCTATTAGTTCTTTCTCCTTTACATAGATTCCAAATCCATGAGCGAAAGCCTTTGAAAATTTTGGGTCTATGTGGTTTGTTAATTGCGCTCGTATGTTCGCTTTTAGCAAATGCTTATAAACTCTTAGCATTATTAATTCGATTGATGAAGGGAGTCTTGAAAGATACCTATACAAACTCTCTGGAATACGAAATTGTATTTTTGGCTTGTCCACTTGTCTGTGGCAAACAATGGTTTTCATAGCTTGATGCCGCATACTGTTAACCAATCCAAGCTTTTCTAGGTAGGTATTAACATAAACTCCGTAACTAAACTTCCTAAAGCCATGATCAGAAATCACTATAATGAGGTCAGCGGTATTCGATACTATTTTGAAGGTTTCATCGATTTTGGCGAAAATTCTCATTAATCTTCTATCTTTTCTCATCACCGAATCATAGTATCTGTGAAATAGATGGTCTGGCTCGCTGTACACAACCCAAAACAAGTTCCAGTCTGTTTTTTCCAAAAGCGCATTAACTGTATCTACACGACTCGAAACCTCAGTGTAATGTGCATCCCAATTTTTTTCCAGTAAGGGGGATGCTTTGCCTAAAGTCGGCCCTTGATAGTTCTTTGCATATTGCGCTATTTCTGGGGAGTATTTTATTTCGGGAGACAGCCAATCGGTGATTACATATGCCCCATGGATCCTTTTTATTGGGTAAGTTAAAAGCTGGTTTACACATACGCTTTTTAGGTTTTGAACAGCCACCATTTCATGAACTCTTAGGTATTTAACATCTTGCGAATTTACAATGTGTGTTCCGCTGTAGTCCTCTGTTGGTTTTGTAAACCCAAATATCCCATGTTTTCCAGGATTTACGCCCGTTGCAATGCTGGTCCATGCAGGGCCTGATTCTGGAGGAATTGTTGAAGGTAAAACGCCTTTTAACGATTTTCTTGTGATATTTTTGAGGTTTGGCATAATGTTCCATTCAAAGAGCTTGTCCAAAATATGCCAAGCCATACCGTCTAAGCCTATCACCGCAACTCTTCGCTTCATGATTTTACGCCTAGTAATTCTTTCAAACGTTTCCGTTGTTCTCTGTATTTTTCTATTTCTATAGCAGGTCTTCCAACAATGGTTGTTTCATCTGGCACATCACGTATAACTAGACTCCCAATTCCGACAAAAACATTACGGCCTATTTTTATGCTGTTTTTGATTGTTGAGTGTGGAGCGATGAAAGTGTAATCGCCTATTTCGGTTGCTCCGGCAATTAGAGTCATACCTGTAATAATGCAGTATTTTCCAATTCTTACTTCATGTCCAATGTCACAGTTAGGGCCGATTTTTGTACCTTCCCCTATTATTGTAGGTCTCAACATCCCCTTTTGAACAGTTGTATTGCTCCCGATGTCTACGTTATCTTGAATAATTAATTTACTCATGTGAGGGATTCTCTTTAGATCTCCTTTTGGCCCCCTCCCGTAATCTAAACCTTCTGCGCCTAAAACGGCGTTAGCCCTTATGGTGACGTTATCCCCGATTTCAGTTCCTTCATAGATTACTGCATGAGGGTGTATGTCAACGTTTTTTCCTATTTTCACGTTCTTATCTATGTAAGCGGAGGGGGAAATACCGCGAGTTTCTTTCACAAAGAACTCTTCAAGAACTCTTGCGAAATCGTACTTCGGTACTTCACTAAGGATAAGAGTAGGCTTAACTTTCATCGCAACAAGTTTGTCTTTCAAGCGTTTCTGGCAAATTACTATTCCCGCGCTTGTCTTGCTTATAGCCTCTAAGTCCTTTGCATAATCTTTCAAGAAGCAATACGTCAACTCATCTGACTTTGCCGTGTGCAAGTAACCTGGCTTGGTCACTTCCTTCATGGGGTCGCCTATAATCTCTGCTTTGAGGAAGGATGCTATTTCCTTTGCTTTCATTGTTTTACCGACCGAAAAGCGCTTTCATTGCGTTTTTGGTGAAGAACAGTTCATGATTATCTTCTTTGACGTATTGCTTCCATTCTTCAATTATCGTAAAGGGGAACAAGGGGTAATCAGTTCCAAAAATGAACTTGTGACGGAGATATTTATTTATGGCGGTGATATAAGAGTGCGGTAAATGTTTAGGTCGCAGAGCGCTTACTTCTAGGTAAACGTTTGGATGGCGATGTGCTATCACTAAAGGTAAATCTCCGAAGCCATTTCCAGCATGAGACATTACTATCCTCAATTCTGGAAAGTCAACTGCAACATTATCTATTCTGAATGGATGGTTAAGGTAAAGTTTGGCTCCACTATAATAATGTAATGAAGAATGTATAATTGCACAAGCGTTATGATCAGCGCATAAAGCGTAAAGCGGATAGAGCTTGCTATCATCAATGGCCATCGGCGGGTTTTGCAGCAACCCACCAAAGTTAAAGCCAACTAAATCCGCTTGCAACCATTTCTTTAATTCCTTATAGG
>QMYO01000281.1 GCA_003662715.1 Candidatus Bathyarchaeota archaeon
CCATTATTAGTTATTTACAACTCGATGCTGAAAAAGTGATGTTAATGACTTTAATAAGCTTGCCTGAACTGATTCTCATTTTTCTCGCAGGCTCATTTTGGTGGGCAATTCCCATCCTAATCAGAGAAGCTTTAAAGGAACAATAACCTTTAGAAAAATCAAACCTTTCACATGCATACTACAAGTTTAAATAAGACAACCCATCAACTAACTAGATATACAAGAATTAGAATTCCTAAAGAATACTAGTTCTTCGTTAACCATAATCAAGGGAGGTGCAATTTGCTGTCATACAGAGAAACCCGAGAGATGCATAAAGCAGTCTGCGCCGATTGCGGACAAGAATGCGAAGTTCCATTTAAACCCGATCCTAGCAGACCAGTCTACTGCCGAGATTGCTGGTCAAAAAGAAGACGATCAAGAAGACCTAGATATTAGGCTTCATCAACGATTCACAAGAGCGATTAGCGGCTTTTCGATATTCCATTATTATGCATCAGTAACTAGATTATTTTTCTACCCCTAACTCCAAAATATGCTGGGCGATAAGATATCTTTGATGTTGAATAATACTGCTTTTCCCGCCTTCCCAACGCTATTTCAACCAGCTCAGTCATGGTTTTACACGCGAATTCCTGCGTTGGATTTCCCCACCGTATTCCTCTGCACAACGGGTCTACGTAAATGAAAAGCCTCCGATCTCCATAGTTATAGAAAGCCTCATTGGGACCGCCAAATCTAGGTTTATCCAGAATTTTGAAAGGCCAGAGCTTACATGCAATGGGTTTCATGTTCTGAAGGCTGCAGAGCCAACGATCAAAAAATCTGTACAGAAAGACGCATGAACCGTCTTTTCTTCTTTTTAGATGAAACTTGTTTATGCTGGGTTTGGTGACTCCTACTCCATATGACCGAACGATGTTTATCCATTCTGGGAAGCTGATGACTACTTCGTAGCTTTTGCAACACATGCCGCAGGCTATGCAGTTCCAGGAGCTAACGTATCTCCATGGGATTGGTTTCATTTTTTGTCATCTAGTTGTGGATTGCTGTTAGTTTTTTGTTTTGGTCTCTTTTATAAACGTATTTTTTGGTGATTGCTGATATGTATATTAAATCGTAACATTTAATACACACTTTATCTATGATACTCATGAAGGGAAAAAACGTGAAGCCAGATAGGAAAAAATTCTGGAGCTTCGAAATAGACTCAGCATTCATAAATCTTATTATTAACGCCAAAAATTACACGAAGATTACTGTGTGATGGAGGGAAGAAGGAATGAAACGATCTTTGGTGCACGAAATTGACTTGACCAAAATTGAAGGGGACGGTGCTTTTCCCTGTCCAAATTGTGGAGCCGTTATCTCTCCCGACGATGAAACAGAAAGCGTTTACACCATTTTGGAAACAAAGTTTAAAGGCGATTCCTTGGAGAAACTGATAATTCAGTGTAAGTGTGGAAGTGAAATCCATCTGGTAGGTTTTCTTCCATCGTAAACGCTAGATTGCTGCGGGGAATTTAACGAAAAAAATAAAGAAGATTTTTGATTTTTTTAGATTTTGTAAACGTATAATGTGTGAGATGGATAGCCAAGCTTTGGGTTTTCACAGAACTTATCAACTTTGTGGGGTTTCCATCCGAGAATTTCATAGTCGTGGGTTACAACTCGTGCTCCTTGTTTGAGTTCTGACTCCAGTTTTGGCTTAACCTTCTCGTTTGCGCTGGTTGTGAGGTAGAGAGTTACGACGTCTGCTTGGCTTAAATCCGTGTTGAACATGTCGCTTTGAATAATCTTAACCTTATCGCTGAGTCCGAGTTCGTTTATTTTTTCGATGGCTCGTTTTACTAGGTCTTCTCTTAACTCAACTCCTACTCCTCTAGCGCCGAATTCTTGGGCAGCCATAATGACTACTCTTCCATCTCCTGAACCTAGGTCGTAAATTAATTCGCCGGGTCTTAATTCTGAGAGAATTAGCATCTGACGGACAACTGAGAGGGGTGTGGAAACGTATGGTGCTATATACAAATTTTAGCCTCCATCTAGCTTTTTCTTTTTTTACAGTGTTTTCTGATGGGCTGTTATTTCCTTTTCGAATCAGAGGTTAAAATATAGTAGCATGGTTATAAATTTAACGCATTATCTAAAGAGTTGAGGCGGCTTAGGCAACGTAAATGTTCTTGTTTGATTTCCGAACAGGCTTTCGAGGAGATGTTGGCTGTCTAGATTCACCGCATTTTATACAGCTCTGCCCGCAAATCTCAAGATATTTCTTCTCACTTGTGAGAACTGCTTCAGCGGCTTTGCTGCATAGCATGCTGGGTTCCTTGCAGCCGGCTTCTTGGCATAGCTTAGCTATAAAAGAGCAGCAGTCATGTACATCCTTTGGGTTAAATGTCACTCGGTTAGTCCGCACGAGTAGACAGAGTTCCCTAGCTAAAACGCAGGTCTTAATGAAATTGAATTTGTTGAGAACTTGTTCCCGCATTCTTTGGCGGCTTAACTCCATTTTCTTCTCTCCAATTAGTGAGGCTAAGTAGCTATAAGACTCTTTTATACTTTGAGAATTCGATATAACGACTCTTAATCTAGCTTTCAGTTTATCCGCATTGCTCTTTATTAGTAGTTCAATCCATACTATAGTGGAGATACCTCCCTATCCGCAAACCTACATTTTTTCAATGCGCGTACATGTCCACGATTTTGTCTATTGGGGCAAATGCGGTCATCTTCTATTTGCATGCGGAATTCAAAGCTCAGAACACTGGGGAAAAATGAGAATACTGTTAGATATATACCCAAATGTTTCGGGCATGTTAAGAATATAATAATACCTTAAAAACCGTCTCTATCTTTGGTAGAATCAGATTGACTGCGAAATTTACTAAAAAATGGGGAAAAGGATACAAAGAGCCAGCATTGAAAGAAAGAATTAAGGAAGCCATTCGTTCTCCAGAGCCGCTTAAACCTCGTCTTGATTTAGCTGTCAGGCGCATTGAACTGCAAATTCAAAAATTGGATAAGGCAACTAACCGTTTGACGGAACGCGACAAGGCTATCTTCGATAGAATCGTTAAAGCCTATTCAAAACACGATATGCCGCGCGCCAACGTTTTCGCTAATGAACTTGCTGGGATACGTAAGATGGAAAAAATGATTATGCACAGTAGACTTGCGTTAGAACAGATTGCCCTTAGGTTAAGCACGGTTTCAGAGCTTGGCGATGTTGTCACTACTCTAGGTCCAGCTGTGGGAGTGTTGCGCAGCGTCAGAGATGGGATGTCTGCTATCTTCCCTGAGGCTGAGAGAGAGCTTGGGCAAATTGGGAATTTGCTTGGCGGGATGATCACTGATGTTGGTCAGAACACCGGGGTAAGCATAGACTTTGAGACGGCGAACGATGATGCACAGAACATTCTAGATGAGGCAGCCACAGTTGCAGAGCAAAAGATTAAAGAGAAATTCCCAGCGTTGCCGGCTGGCATACCAACCATCGGCGAGAAGAATCCAACCGAAGCCTAAAGCATATCAACTCAAATACGCGTACGCCCCAGAGGGTCATGCACAAGAGCGCATGCTAAGCTC
>QMYO01000282.1 GCA_003662715.1 Candidatus Bathyarchaeota archaeon
ATTCTAAAGAACGCCGGGGGAAACTCACCCATTGCCAGGCTCCCAAAGCCCAATAAGGGGTGGCAGAGCGGAAATGCGCTGGACTCGAGATCCAGTGGCTCATGCGAGCCTCAAGGGTTCAAATCCCTTCCCCGGCGCCACATAAAATTGTGCATTTTTCTGGCTTATTTTTTCGAAAGAATGTGATTCCGTATGATTTTGATAAAAAATTAGGACAGTTAATGATGAAATTTGAACCTTCATTTATTTGTCCATTTTAGTCTAACTTCCATATTGATATGTTTACTCCCTCACCTGAATAATCACCTTTACTCTTTTCGATCCGAAGAATACTGATCCTCCAATCTTCAGGTCTTCCAGCACTTCCTCCAACTACTGGGTACAGGCAGTCAATAGTAGATTTGACCACTCCGGTTGAAATATCACCGATATTGATCTTCGCGTTATCGAATCTCAAATGAATGAGATATAATGTGTCCAACTGCTTTTGGCGTTTATCCATTGCGTCATGAAACCATGCTGGCATATTTGGGTCTCTTGCATTGCGGGGTAAAGGTCCAGGAAAGTATCCATCAAATACCAAGTTATGAGTTATCCGCATGGAGGGCGGACCAGTTGAAAAAATCTGAATGCGACATCCTGTTGGAGGATCCTCCGATTTAGTGGCTTGCCACCAGTACAAATTAGGTCTTCTTCCACCAAACCAGCCTTTTTTGTTTATTAAGATGGAGAAGACTGGTTCACACAGATTGTCTATATCTAAAGGCTGTCCCCGAGGGAAAAGGTTCGTGAGGTGAAAACCAATAATTACTCCTTGTTCTTGTGAATAGGAGTAACATTGCGGGAGATTTTTATTCAATGCCTTTTTCCATAGTAATTCGCCTCGAGTAGCAAATGGTGCAGGGTCGCCTCGAACCCAGAATTCGCGGTCGGGAGGGGTATTTTCCATTAGGACTTCCTTCTCATATCGGTTTTCTATCCCTTTTTGGGATACTATATTAATCTCAGGGATAATTTACTTCAGCATTTTTGAGAAACTTAAGAAAGGCCTTTACAGTCAGGTATGCTCCTCCTTGAACTCTCTCCCGTAATGTCTCGTCTTCTGGAGCGAGGAAATAGCCCACTTGGAATGGCCCTTCCGCCCTCACGCTCCTGAATTTTTCTCTAATTTCCTTTATGGCTTCAGATATGACTGATTCATTGAGATATTTGCTTATCTCTTCAGCAACCTTTTCCGGTCCACCCTTGAAGTATCTAAGGACAAAATATATGTCATAAGCATCTTTCTCCTTATACCTACCTTTTAGGGCCAACCCTTTAGTGGCAAGGCACCCCACCACATCCGATATTCGTGCAACAACGCTTGTCTCAGCTCCCATAGGCAGTTTCCCTCTTATGGTATGCTCAAAGTTATGATCGAAGACAATGCTTGAGCCGCGAATTATTACGGCTTGTAGATCTCTCTGAACACTCAAGAAAGCATCTTGCGAGAGCTCCTCCATAACATCGGGTTCAGTGATGAAATCAACTTCAATCTTATACTCAACACCATCTAAAGGCGATTTAACAGTGCGATAGAACCTGAATGGTAACATCTCGCCCATCTCAGTGATATAAGGTTGGTATCCTCTCCTCCTTATCAAGGAGACAATAGTTTCATAAACGCGCAGATTGATCAATTGCGGATCCAAGACAAAGTCAATATCAATTGACCCACAATGTTCTTCTCCCTCACCAAACCTTTCTATAATAAAGTAAGGCGCCCACCCACCACTCAAAACTAGATACTCTCTATAGCTACTTAGTATTCTCAAGATCTCAAGTAATACGCTTTTAGAGGTCTCAGTTATGCTTTTTGAGTATATCCCGATATTCCAGATAGCCATCTTAACTCACCTAGAATCCGATGAGTCTCTTCCTTAAGTACTCCGCAGCCTCTCTTCCACGTGCTGGATAATTATACAAATCCACATATAGCTGGACATTTGACGCAACCCATACCCCTCTAACATTTTGGACATTATAGAAGACACCTTCATCATAGGGCACAACAAGGAAGACGTTACCGCCCAGTTCGGTTAGCTGTAGGTTTAAGAGACACTTAAACTCACCGATATTCATTCTTTTGATATATATGTGAACATTTACTGGTCTCACATAAGGTGCCACAAGCGATGCTCCAGCATGCAATGTTAAGGCGTACTTAAGGTCTTTCTTATTTACATGAGACAATCTATCTATAAGATCATTAATGTCTTTAAATGGATAATAATAGGCAGATAGCTCGTTTAATAGAGTAAAATCATGATAGTTAGCCCATCTCGTTAAAAGTTCACTTGGATTAGTTATGATTATCTTATTGGTCTCGGTTCTTCTACATAAACCAATTTTTAATAGAGTTTTGATTGTTCTATACGTATGTCCATATCCGACCTTCGCCTCCTTAGAGAGGCCTAGAACACTCCATTTATGCTTAGGATGCGTTAGGAGTACTCTTATGATCCTAGAAGCCTTAGGGGAAAAGATATTTGCTACGTTCATCAAGTTTCACCTATGTGCCTTATTATCCCTTTACTATTTATATTGTCCTTAAAAAGGATAATTGCTCACGCTCTTAGAAGTAAATGAAGTCTAAATGATTGAACCGATCTTTTTTTTTACTCTTGAGAGTATACATAATGTTTTAGAATTTTTTAATGCAAATATTCAGCGTTTATTAGGCCAGATTTCTACCAAAATTTGATAAAAAACTGCTTAAAGTCTGCTTTTTCCGACAAATATAAACGGCAATATGCATCTATTCATCTATGCATCTATTCTCAATTTCCATATTCTTGATTTACAATCATACTAACGTTTTGACACGAATCTACTATTAGAATCTTTTCGTATGGCAGATACTTCTTAGTCAAGGGTCATCTTGAGAAGATGCCGTTAACAATGAATAATGAGACCTGTCTATTTAGACTTCTGACATTCTGTTTTTCTTTATCATGGAGAGATAGTAAACTTCGATTTCTGAATCGCGAATAACTCTTAGTAATCCAATCAACCTCATAAAATGAAAAGATATGTTCTTATAATACTGCAATGGTATCGCCATTATTCCTATGATTATTAGGATCAAAGATAAACTGTATTTGCCTTGACTTAAAGAAAGGACAAGAAGAGAAAAATAGAAAATTGTCAATAAAGCGAGAAGGATAGATTGGTGGAGCTTGTGATAGTTCCTCAAAACTTCCTTATTTAATTCAATTCTTTCTTCGATATAGTCAACAGGGGCATCGGCGAACCGTTTGATTCGATCAAGATTGTCTTTGTTATAAAGTTCTTTTCCTTTTTCCCCAAATTGTTTCGGATGCTGGTTCTCCTTCCGATATCTCCCCATTATCAGATACTAAATCTAGTTTCTACGTCATAGCCACAAGTTACTAGAAGAAGCAGAAACCTTCAGCTCACTCTCTTCTCCACGCTCTCGAGAATATTCAAAATTTCTCTTATTTCCTTCTTAGCCCTCTCGATAGGATTCCAATCGGCAACAGGCAGAAAGTATTTCCCTACAGATGATAAGTTTCTAAGTCTTAAAC
>QMYO01000283.1 GCA_003662715.1 Candidatus Bathyarchaeota archaeon
CAGTGGAACTCCCTGGATTAATATGTATAGCCAGTTCACCCCATTGTTCCAACTCACGAAAGCTTATGTATAGCTAAATAAGTTATGTCTTCACCGTGAGCTATGCCCAAAGTACCTGTATGACCATTGTAACTATAGATTTCTATGTAATCACCAGCTGCCAGATACACCACATCAGTCAGAACGATGCTTAAGCTACTGGTGCCGGAGGCATGATTGCGAGCTAAGGCTTTTCTGCTACCGTTCTTGAATATCTCAGCGGAAAACATGACTTGATCCGCGGTACCATCATAAGTGATGCAGGCCTGCACTAAATAGTACCCTGCCTTTGTGGCTGTGAATCTATAGTTGGTTGCTTCATCAAACTCGTTATGCTCGTCATAACTAACACCGTTGAACTGTACCTTAGCACTCGCACCAGCGCCAACGTCTTGATTAGAGCCCGACCTGTAAGCCCTCATTCGGGACTGCTTTGAAAAGTCTATAATGCCAGTGTCCTCATCAATATCGACCAGAACAGACCCACCACTGTCTTTCACTCCCACTTTCTGACTAGATGTAGCCGTTATGTACAAATCGCTTGATGCCCTGCCCTTGATCCCATCTGGCTTGATCGGCTTGTCGATGTCGATCTCGTCGTTATCGGCATAGATCGTATGGGCGCTTAAGGTCGTGTCGTCTGTAAGAACCAGCTTTGAGGGTTGAATGTCGATTGTCTTCGCCACTGCTTAATCTCCCAGAATCGTGATTGTACCGAACACAAACATCCGGCCGGGATCCTGAACTGTCAATTTTTCCCAGCAATACCACGTTTTTCCTGTTTCTATCAGCCGCATGTCTGTTACTACTGGGCTCTGAGAAAGTGAGCGGAAAATATCAGCAAAGTAAAGAGCCGCTGATTGTTCCTGAACATAGGTTAATCTCCGCCAATCTTCATAGCCCGTGCTCATAATTCCGCCCTCAATTCGGCCTGTGCGGCCAGGTACTCCGGTGTCAATAACTGCTCCGGGATAGCGAGCTCGATGTCGAACCTGATAATGACGAGGTGGTCAAATGTGTCGTCTTCGTTCCATGTGAAACATTCAAATTGAAATGGCGGTTGATCGAGCTCATATTTTGCCGGGATGACAATTGTCTGGTCGTCCCCAATATAGTGTGACTCAGCATTTGCGGGCCATACCTGATGGTTTGCACGGTTAATGTGTACGTGGAGCAGGCCTGCAGGTCCCGGAGGGAACTGGATCTCAACCTTATTAATGAGCCCCCGGAACAGCTTCATCACGGTCTTTAACTTGTTAGTCTCCGGCGTCTGCGCCGGAGTCGTGATGTTAAACGCGTAGTTCATCGTCTTTTACTGACTTTACCAGCGTTTCAAGCTTCTCCGTATCAAGGGCCTCTATCTTCCTCATGAGCTTTTCACGCTTCCTGGTCTTGACGTTATGGTCTATCAGCCACTCAATGAAGCCCTTGGGATCTTGAGGGCAGTCGTCGGGCATCTCGCGGATCACCATTTCGCGAATACCCTCAACCTGCTCATCGGTTAAAGTTATAGTGTAGTCAGGCATATCACACCTCCGATTAGGTTATGGAATCATAGACAGCCAGGAAGCCCAGGCTGTTTCCAGCGTCGTCAAAGACTTCAATCTTTTTCACCACGTTTCCAAGGGTGCTCCCCGCGGCGCTGTTTCCAACTCCCAGCGTGCCGACTTCGAGGCGGTCGGGAGTGTTGAGGATGTTTGCGGCGCGACGCCTCAGATCACAATCCACACCCGTGGAACCAGAGCCCCAAGATAGAGTACCACTGGTATAAAGTATTAGACGCGGTGAGGAGTCACCGCTAACACGAGCAGACAGTGCCCAGTCACCA
The DNA here is from genome assembly GCA_003662715.1 of Candidatus Bathyarchaeota archaeon. The sequence continues at coordinate 1,868 of QMYO01000283.1, forward strand.
GCATTTGCGCGGATTAATGTTAACACATTGTCATCTATAAACAACTCGCTTGGCACCTTTAGTTTGTTGGCAGCTTGTCTAGCCAAGAATGCATCTAACGCGCCAGAACCACCTCCCCATTCAATCTGCCCATCCGCCCTAATCCTAAACCGCGGATAGCTGTCACCGGCAACGCGCATCTCCAGGAGATACTTACTACTCGCTGAAGCGTTTTCCCAGGTAATCTTCCCATCTCCTAAGATACGCACGCTCGGGAGTCTCGTCCTTCCTATCTCCGCCATGGTCCACCTCTTCGGTTTCTTTTACCTTTCTCAAGATACCCTGAATGAAGACGTGCAGGTAGTCACCAGACGAGCATCCCGTACATCTCACCCGGAGGTTTTCACCCTCCTGGACGATTATCGGGGATCTCGTCCAGTATACCTCGTTTGCAACCGGGTTTTTCTCTTCCTCGTGGACGTGGAACACCCCCCGCGAGTTAACTCCTATACGGATATTGGTAAACGCGGAGGTTCTGTTTTCCACGGAGACATGAGTCACCTCCAGGAGGTAACCCACCTTAACCCTGTCATCGTCCAGGTCATCATACGTTCCGCCGGCGCTCTTGACCGAAAGATATTTTTCGTAAGGCTGCTCAAACATGGCTATCACCTTCTATAGACTATTCTTGCCAGAAGATGACCAGTACTCCCCGGACATTGGAACCAACATCGAGGTAGAGACCTTTATCCAAGTAAATTGGATAAATGGGTGTTATTGGCGCGGGATTGTTCGCCGGAGCCCGGAGCACCAGGGCCACTTGGCCCGTGGTGTTATGTCCGTTATAAAGGGCCGCCTCGGCCGTCCCCCCGGAGTCGGCCACAAGCATTGCAGCTAGCAGAAACACCGGGCCAGGTGAAATGAGCTGATCGTTAACGCACCACTTCCACCCTATTTTCTTAACATCGTCTATGATTACGGGAAGCATGGTCTTTTCCTTACCAGTACCCGATGGCCTTTAGTTTTTGCCTGATCGGGTGATCCTCGGCCCACTCTTCTACCGGGACATAGACCGATCTCTTACGGACCTTCCTGAGTTCTTGGAGCTCTTCCCAGGACATGGGGATCCCGAAAACGGTCCACCACTGGCACTTAGGGCACTTGTAAGCCCGATCTTCGGCCCAGCCGTTCTTGGTCAGGATCTCAACCTTTTCTTGAGCGGTCAGTCCCATCTTGCGGGCCGGATCCTCCAGAGCTTCAAACACGTCCGATGGCCGGAAAACTTGCGAATACCTCAACCTCATAGGCGTACCACACATCTTACACCTGATCTCGAACTTGGGCTTGTGCCCAAACGGCGTGAACTCCCAGAACTCATTATTCATGATTCGGCCTCCTTCTTCTCTTCTTGCTGTTTACCGGCCTTACCCTTTTTCTGCTTCGGGTCCACCCAGACCCTCTTGCCGTCCTTGACTACCATCACTTTCTTGGCCATGCTTATCCTCTCCTTTCACGAGTTTTGCCCTCTGCCTTGCTGCCGGGCAGAAGAAGTCACGGCAGACTTTAGGCCTGTGCTCATAGATGCGGCACAAACCCTCATCTGTCAGCATTTCGCACGTAGTGTTGACAGTGATTTTCCATCCCTGGGGAACAGGGGTAATGTGGAGCCCGTGGTACTTCAGCCACCGGATAGCGGACGGGTCCGGGAGGGTAATCTTGCCCTGCACCACCAG
>QMYO01000284.1 GCA_003662715.1 Candidatus Bathyarchaeota archaeon
CATCCTAAGGCTTTTCTATCCATGAAAAGGAACATTCGACCTGGATTGACGGCTAGAACACGAATAATTTTACTTCTTGAAAAAGAGGTGTCAAGCGCCAAAACCATAGCGAAAAAGGCTAAACTAAGCTACGCTGTAGTTCTTCATCATCTCCATCTTCTGGAGACTGAAAACATACTTGCACGCAAGAACAAAAGACCCTATCTATGGGAACTAACTGGGGCTGGACAACAGAGATTGATAAATGTCCATTCTTAAGGTAGACCATAAGATTACTTTAAGGCTATAGTCACCAACTTCTTTTAGAGGCGAAAGAACTCCATTACTGTTAGAAGCGTGGAACCATAAAGGAATGCATGGCTAGCGTTCAAATTTTCAGTCCATATTCAGCAATAATCTTCTTAGCGATAATTGTCAATATACTCCTATAAACCCAGAAATCGCCGTAGAGAGATAAACTTTATTTGAATCATAAAAAATCTGAGAGACTTCTCTGTCCAGCTACCTGCTTTTCTAAAGGCATGTCTTGCGTTTCTTCCAACAGCACAAGCTGACCATAAACACCGTCATAACCAGGTATCACCCTCGCCTTCTCCTCCCTAACCCGTATTATAGCCTCTGCAATCCGTGGATCAACAATTTTAGTCAACTCTTCTCCAGGGATTTCTAGGAGCACCGTTAATTCATCTCCAAACTTCCCTATAAGCAGGTTGTACACGCTCCAAACCTTTTGCGCTCCAGGATAGGTGATTCCTAAAACGTTAGAGATTATCTCTGAAAGAGGTAGAAGATGCACATATCCAGGGACGTGTTCAGGTTTGAAGCCCATAGGTCTGTCTGCTAATTCTTCTACACGTTGTTCTACTCCCTTAGTGAGTTTTCTGTGACAAACTGGACATCGATTTTCAAGTTTAATAGCCTCTCTGGGAGATAGGGAAACCTTGCAGTTTCGATGACCTGTCCAGTGATATTTCCCGTATGCTGGATTAGTTTCAATAGTGAATTTGAAGCGTTCATCTTTTTTCTTAATAGCCTCTATCACTTCTTGATACGTTAATCTATCAAGCTCAAACACGTTGGCTTCTCTCCCTATCCTCCACGGCCAAACACTGTGACTGTCGCTGTTGGAAACTAGAGCAAACCGGTCAAGCGCACTTAGCCGCCAGTTCATAGGCGGGTCTGAGGAGAGACCTGTTTCTAAGGCGAATATATGTTTTGTCATGTCTTGATAGCAATCTTCCACGTGGTTGAAGCCGCTGAAGGCGCCGAAGATGCTGAACCATGGAGTCCAAGCGTGAGATGGAATTACCATGTTTTCTCTGGAAACTTCCATCACCTCTTCTACGAGTTGGGGGGCAGTCATATCCAAAACTGGTCTCCCATCAACAGAGAGACTGCCATATTTTGCCAGTCGCTCGTTAATTTGAGTTGCTGTGTCTAGGTTTGGAGTTAAAAGAACATGATGAATTTTCTTAACGTGTCCTTCAAAGGTGAAGATGGTGGAGACCTCGGTTGTGATCATGTAGTGTATGGGAGACTCGGGATGTTTGGATGGCTTGTAGAGACTTGTGCCCGGAACTTCAACAAGGTCTTCAGTTAGTTCTTTTAGCCATTGGGGGTGGGTAAAATCTCCTGTGCCCATGAGGTTTAAACCTTTAATTTGGGCAAAGCGGGTGATTTCTGTTATGTTTATTTTTTGGCTTGTGGCACGGCTGTATCTGCTGTGAATGTGGAGGTCTGCTATAACCTTCAATTTTTTCTTTCACCTACATACTTCTCAAAGACTTTCTCCCAGTCGATTTTTAAAATCACCACTATAATAGCGATCAATACTATAACGGTGATAATGGCTCCTATCCATCCGCCTTCGCTGAGGAGATCACGAATAAACCCTATTGACAACTGACCGCTATACGCTAGGATGAAGCTCATGAGTAGCTTACCTAACAAGCTTGGAACAAAGGCTTTGACAAACCTGTACCGCATAATTCCTAATGGGATGAAGAGAAGGTCGTCTGGCAATGGGGTTAAAGCGAAAAAGAAGATTGCGAAGAAGCCGTAACGATCAAAAACCTTTACCATAAAGTCCATTTTTCTTTGCCTTTCCTTACTTATCACAGCCCGCCCATAATACCCAAGCGCATACCCTGAAAATTCGCCGACAGCGGAGCCGAAGCCACTGGCGATTGCAACGAGAATAGGGTCTAAAAGTCCACCCATAACGTATATGAGAAGCGTGTAGGGAACTGGAATAATTATTGACAACGAGCCGACTAAGCTTATCAAAAAGACTCCGAAATAGCCGTATTGCAGGGCAAAGCTGTACATCCAGTCCCAGAAGTTTAATGCCATGTAAGCGAATTTACAAGGGTTCTCCCTTTTTTCATTTGTGTTGCATTAGGAAGAAATAATGGTTAAAAACTGATTAAGAAGAGACAATGAACCATGTATCCTACTAACAATGTGAAAGACTGAAGTTTTGTGCGCAAAATTTAAATTACAAAAGTACACGGGATTAAACTGAAGATTGGGAAGGAAAGGGAGTTTTCCTCTTGATTTTTCGGAAAGCTCTGAAATATATTTCTGCGACGTTGGCTTTAATTATGCTAGGCAGCGCATTGGCAGCTAGCAATGTTTTACCCGCGCATGCACAACCACACTTTACTTTGTGGGCAGTGGTGAGTCCGGATCCTTCCTTGGGATATTATGGTGGATACTGGGATGTTTGGTATTCGATACAGCCTGAATGGGCAAAAATCGGCGTCGACTTGCAATTATACTTCCTAGCCGATTACGATGACGTTATTGTCCCCTTCTACTGGGTCATCGGTGATATGCCAGAAGGCGGTCAGCCCGGCGGCGAGCCACCAGGGGCATGGGACCTCACCATGATGCAATGGTGGCTGCAGCCTCAAGGGATGCTATGGCAGGATAGTATAATTCTGGCTAAAAATATAATAAATGGGCCAATGGGTGGCTGGAACATCTTTCCATATCTAAGCCAAAAGAGTGACGAGTTCTATTGGAGAATGCAAACAAGCTTTGACGCTAACACCAGAAAAGCATATGCTGATGCTTGGCAAGTGGAACTGATGCATAATCCTCCAATAATAAACATCTACTATCCACACGTCTACGCGGTTCACGGTTCATACTTCCAAGGTTACGATCCATATGTGTGGGAGTGCCAACCTTCACATATACGCATTAACCGAACTTTAGTGCAACAGTTATACAATGATGGATTCTTATCATTCCAAGCTTACGACCGCCTCTACAATCAAAAGACGGTCATAGCCAGAGGAACCGAAGCTTGGTGGAATTATCTAAATCCCTTCTGTGACAGCTACACTGAAGAATCATTCCAGAATTTAGTGTGGGTGACATTATATAGACTGGACATTAATCCATGGCCAACTGAAGGCACGCCTGCAGATCCAGCAGACTATATCGTTTCACCTTGGCTGGCAAGCTCCATGCCAATAGACATTGGCTGGGAAACCGACTGGGACGGCGAACAAGTCTTTC
>QMYO01000285.1 GCA_003662715.1 Candidatus Bathyarchaeota archaeon
TTCTGCAATATAACAATTCCTAAAGAACTTTTAAGCGGAGCTTATGAAGTATGGATCGCCAACTATAGAGTGAATTTTTCGTTAACCTCAAATAGCACTCACAATTTTATTTACTTTTCTAGTAGCATCTTTAACGGTCCCTGCAAAAACATTAAAATCATAGGAACAGAAGTTATACCTGAATTTACATCCCCATTGCCTCTTATCTTATTTATGCTACTGATATTCTGGCTAACTTTAATAGACGGTGTAAAGAAACGCTTCCAGCAAACCTACATCCCCACTTAAACTAGTGAATTGGGTAATATAAAAATCGTAACTTTTGCAGAATGAGAAATGGAGAAGATTCCAATATGCACTTTTGGAAAAGAGGACAAAACAACTCATCTACTTCTTTGGTTTTTTAATTACAATATTATTGTATGTGGTCTGGTATATTTTAATAAATCTCTTCCCACCAGAAAGGTTCGAAATATTTCCATATATTTTCATTGCTTGGTTAGTCTGTTTCTTACTCCTGTTAATCCTAGCCAGACCACGTTTTCGAGTTGAATGGTAAAACGATTATTGTTATATGTGCTTGAGTGGTACATGTACTTATTTATTTGTTTTCTGAATGTTTATTCAGAGTAAACACATTTATAAACATAAAATCTTAAATAATCAACTTATTAAGTTGAGTTTGCCATGGTTGAAAAAACATTAAAAAACATCGGTTCAGTAATAAAAGAATTAATTAAAATTTTAAAATGGAAGGAAATATGGATACCCACTATTGTTAGTTTAGGAATAGTTGGAACGTGGTTCTTTTTCGCTTGGGTTTTTACGATTCCCTTCCCAGTAAGAGCTGTAATAATGTGGGGATTAATAATTGGATTATCAATTCTAGCACCAGAAAGATAAAAATAGAAAGCAATATAACATTCATACTATTTTTTTCTATTGATGAGAATGCATAAACAAGCACTATTATCACTGTTGCTATTGTTGGTTGCAGCAGTTAGTTGTAACTCAATATCAAAGGTGGCGCCTTCAGAGGCGGAGCTAATTGAGGTTCCCTATGATTATAAGAGCATTCAAGAGGCTATAAACAATGCCAATCCTGGAAACACAATATTCGTATACAATGGCACATACTATGAACACATAATAATTAATAAAAGCCTTTCTCTCATTGGTCAAAACGTTGAGATAACAACTATTGATGGATCCGGCACAGGCACCGCGATACATATTTCAGCGAATAATGTTAAAGTTCAAGGATTCACTGTAAGAAACGGGGAAACGGGAATTCACTTAAAGAATTGTAATACCATTATAATTGAAGAAACTAGAATAGAAAATAACATTTTCGACGGCATAAAAATGGAATCTTCTATAAATACAACAATTAGAAGGAATACTATAGAAAAAATTTCCCAGAATGCTATCTACCTTTTAAATTCCAGTAGTAACATCATAGTTTACAATAATATAACCTGTGACTCTCGTTGGAGCTATGGTATCCTACTTTATCACTCAAACAACAATACCATAAACCACAATTCAGTTAAGGGAACAGCTCCGGAAGGAAATGAGGGAGGAATAGGCTTATTATATTCATATAATAACTCTATAAGCAACAACTTTATCAGCAACAACAATTGGTGCGGAATATCCCTAAGATATTCAAACAATACACTTGTATGGGGCAACACAATAATTGGACATAAATGGTTCGGTGTAAGATTAACATATTCTTATCACAATATAATTTATTGCAACAACTTTGTGGATAACAATTATCAAGCTTCTCTAGAGAATGCAAATGCCACATGGTATTTCATGAATTTAGGCAACTATTGGAGCAAGCTACGTAGGCCAGGACCTTGAGCCGGACGGGGGTCGGAGATAAGCCATACGAAATAGATGCAGAGAACATTGACAGATTTCCGCTGATGGGAAAGTTTTTCGAATTCACAACGTTAACCGAAATGGAACAAAAAGTGAAGGTACAAATAGTTTCCAATTCCACAATTTCTAATTTCACGTTCATAAAGTATTTTCATCCAGAAAAAGGACAAAATATTTCATTAATAAAATTTCTTCGACGGCGGATTCAAAGTGTACAAGTTTTTGCAGAATCACTATCCCTCATTTACTTCTTCAAGGTCCTTACGAAGTTTTAGTTAACGGGACACCACCTATAATGCTGAGAGAAATAGCATCAACTGCCACGTATACAACGTTATACTTCACATACATTAATTCGAATCAGGTTATAATAGTCCCGGAATGGTCAATGATTTTCTTTTATTTGTTCTCCATGATAGACACTGTATTGCTAATAGCTGCTGTGAAGAAAAAATTTCGCTTTTAAAATAAAAGTTTAGCCACTTATGGTTAAGAGAAAATGTGATTTGTCTTCTATACGTAAGTTTTTATTGTCAGAAACAATTATAGAATTGGTGAGTCTATTGAAAGTAAAAACATTTCTATTAGTCCTAGCGGCCACAATGTTTTTAATCGCCATTTTAATAAGCGGTTTATTCACAATTGCAAATGAAGTTGCATATTTAAAGAAAAGCTATAACAAAACATTGCTTCTCCTGCTGATTAATTATAAAGATTGCTTGGAAAATGCCTCACAAAATCTTGAAAATGCATGGGAGAATCGATACGTTACTGTAGGGTATTACAATTATAAAATATATGCCCCCCTTCTTTATGTTAGAAAAGCCATAGACCTGATAAATCAAGCCCATAGTATCGCTTTACTCTGCTCACCAAACCATTCAATTTTTCGAATATTGGCAAAAATAAGAAATAATAATACATGGAGGGACATAGTTAGGGCACTTGAGTTCGTCTATGGGCACATGTATTATCATGGCGTCAAACTTGGGGAACATAAGATTGACGTAGAACTTGTCGCATATTACAGATATTATCTGGGAAAAATTAGTCAAAGTTTGTCAACTATAATAAAAGTAGACGGTTTTTCTCTTGAAAATCAAATATCAAAAAAAGCATTAAATGAAATAAATGCACTATTCGACGAACTTCAAGGTGTTGTAGACGAATATTTGTCAAAGCCCGGATCTGATATACGGTGAAAACATAAATTTTCTTGGCCTCTTTATCAAAAGTTTTTATATTACACCATTAATTAGTATAATTATTCAGAGGGAGTTTCAATTGGCTCGAACATGTTTAGATTGTCGTCAACCAGCAAGATACAAGGTACAAACTTACGATGGGCAAACCCTTTACTTATGCGAAAAACACGTCAAGGACTGGATTGTTCCTAAAATCAAAAAGCTAAAATGAATTACTAATGAATCTTTTCCCTACCTAATTGGTTTACATCAAACACCTATTAGGAACCATGTAGAATAAGCAACTAAATACAATGCATAACCTATCAAAATCATGCCACTTAAGCTCTCAAAACAAATCTATTTGTAAGCCTTTCTGGATAGCTTTGAGATAGAGCCCACGAAAATTCCAATTCCGAAAAAATGGCACCAACGCTCCAATACAAA
>QMYO01000286.1 GCA_003662715.1 Candidatus Bathyarchaeota archaeon
CTTCCATAGTGCCGCGAAGCACGTGAGGAATAATCCCGTTTAAGCACATGCAAAGTGTAGTTTTACCAGCTCCTGACGGTCCTACAATACCTAGTATTTCTCCTTTTCTAACAGAGAGTGAAATTCCTTTTAAAACCCAATCGGGTGATCTACGGTATTTATATTTTAAATCCTTTATTTTAACAACATATTCCATGGAAATCCCTTCTATATAACGTTACTGGTGTTTAGCATATTTTTTAGTGCTTTCACTTACTATTTTTTCTAATTCTCTCTTTACATCTCTATCTAGAGGTTCAGGTTCGTGTTCCCTTAAGATTTGCTCGACTTTTTCTTTTGCTCTTTGGGCAATGTCCTTAGCACCCTTTGCTTCCCAGTCCTTTCTGCTCAATCTAACGGTTAAATCGGGAAGCCAATATTCCTTATGCATACGTTGACGCAAAAATTTAAGCGCATCCATTACTTCGAGGAAACTGCGTCCTGGTCCAACCTTTTTAATTAGATCGAATGCCAACGTTTCTTCATTTACCTCTATACCTTTTAACATGTACATTATCATGCTTACAATTTCATGAAATATAACAAGATGCTCGTAATTGGCTATCATACCCACTTCTAAAATTCCATAAACACCATCATGGATTACATCAACACCAGCAAGCGCCTCAAGAATATCGGAAAATACACCTTCATAAATAGACTGAGCATCCAAGGTAGTGGAGTCTGTGACACCACCAGTACCATAAAAAGGCAAATTATAATAACTGGCGAGTTGTTTGAAACAAATATTCATTAATGCAAGCTCTGGTCCACAAGTAAATGTTCCATGTCTCAAATCCATAGTTGTAGCCATGGACCCATAGAGAACAGGGGTTCCAGGATTAGTTACTTGACAGAGAACCAATCCGGCAAGAAATTCGGCATTTCCCTGCGCTAAGGTTCCGGCGAGTGTTGCTGGGGCCGTTGCTCCAGCTATTGGGCCAACACAAATATCAATAAGTGCTTTATGTTTGCTGAGTATCATTAAGTAGGTTGCCGATTCATATGAGTATTGAAGGGGTGATGTAGGTTGTGGGCCATACCCGATTAATGTAGATTTCTTTCTAAACTCTTCTTCTCCACCAGCAACAATGGTTGCCATTTTTATAATATCCTGTAAACCTTCGGGACTGAAGGGTAAAAGAGTGGTGTGTTTAGAAGTATTTTCTAGCATTGTTAGTGCCATATAACGGTCACAGACCTCTTTTGGAATATCTTGTGGAATAATATGTGGGATAATCCAATGTACATGTTCAAGTGCGTCGCAAATTAAAGTAAATTTTCTAAGATCTTCAAGTGTTGCAGGTCTGATCTTTCCTTCCTCAAGGACTTTTGTTGCTCCAAATCCATTTGTAAAATAAACCTTACCTTCACCCAGTACTAAATTGTGTTTTGGATTTCTAGCAAATACCTTAATAATGCTTGGAGCTTTCTTGACAGCTTCCATTACTAAGTCCTCAGGAATTCTCACAATTTTATGTGTATAATCCACCGATGCCCCAGCTTCATCTAAAATTTTGAGTGCATCATCACAGTAAATTCCGACTCCAACTTCATTTAAAATTCTAAGGGATGCTTCATGAATTTTTTCGATGTCTTCCTTATCTAAAACTTCAATTTTAGGAATTACTCCCATTATGGCAACCCTCACTAGTGGTTACAACCTATCTCTCAGAGACGATTCTTAATTTTACCGCTCGGAGCATCATACTTTAAAGGAAAAACTGTTTATTTGTTTTGGGGATTTTATAGGCAGTATGTTCGCCCCCTTATCTTCTAAAGCAACTATACAACGTTTTTTCTATAATTATGTCATGTATTTAAATATTAACTTTGCGATAAAAAAATTGAATTAATTTCATGGTTTTATATTTTAAAAGTGGTTCTGACAATCGGCTTTAAAACATAAAAGCTTCCTTTACCGTGGGTTCTAATTGTAGTAATTCTAAATAGTGAATAGTTGATTCATTCAACTTAAATTTTTAAGAGTATAACTCTGCAAATGTATTGAATAACATCTAGCCTCAAGAAATAAAATAAACTTTTAACATTTAGTGAAAGTAATTATTCTCTAGTTTAATCGGTTATTAATGATTCTCTGACCGATACTTCATATAACTTAGAGGAAATCGGCTATCTTAACATGATGTGATATTCATTGCAAGTTTAATGTTTCCTGCTGGCAGAATTATGGGATGTTTGGTGCCCATTTCAATGAATTCTTCTATTTTTTCTCTGCATTCTTCGGGTGTTCCTATTGCTGCAAATGTTTTGAACATGTCTTCTGTTACGTGTTTCATAGCTTCTTTCAATCCTTTGGTTTCTAAGATTTCTCTAATTGGTTCTATTTCTTCTTCACTGTAACCGCATACATTTAATATTTCTTTGGGGGTATAAGCTAAGGCATATGTAATGAATCCTTTGGCTGCTTTATGTTCTTCCTTTCTATCTTTTGAAACTGAACATAGTATATAAGTCGCAATATCTATTTCTTCTACGTTTCTTCCAGCTTTCTTCGCTCCGATCTTTAAATTTTTAATTACGAAGTGTTTTATGTACTGTGGTGCTGATCCCAGAGATAACAGTACTCCGTTAGCTATTTTCCCAGCTAGTTGAATCATTTTTTTATTTATTGCGCCGATGTAGATTGGAATGTTCTCTCTTATAGGTTTGAATCTTCCAAATTCGGAAAAATACGCACATGTTCCAAAATCTACATTGCTAACCTTAAATATTTCTCCTTGATAAGTGGTGTTTTTGCCTTGAAACCCATTTTTTAGTAAAAGCCTTATTATTTCCACCGCTTCTTCGACAGTTTTCAACGGTTTTTGGAAAGGTATTCCCATTTGTTCGATTAATGGTTGCACTCCTGCTCCTAAACCCAATATTAGCCTTCCATTTGAAAGTTCGTCAAGTGTAGCCGCCGTTAAAGCAATTAGTACGGGGTTTCTCGTATATGGATTTATTAATCCTGTTGCCAGTTTAATTCGCTCAGTATTATATGCTAAGTTTGCTAAATATGAGATTCCATCTCTTAGAAAATAGTCCTCCATGACCCATGCTGAATAAAAACCTTTTTCCTCTGCATATTTAGTTAACTCTATAACTTCTCTAACAGATAGAGGAACGCCAGTAAAACATATGCCTATTTTTTCCATTTGGTTTCCTCCCTTTTATTCCATTTTCTGGAGCTTTACCTAGCTATTTTGAAATTTTGACGCAGCTTATGGACGGTGTCTTGGGATTCTACAGAGTTTTATTGAAATATTTCTCCTATATGTTAACGTTTATTATTATTAACGTTAATGGTTAATCAAGAATATACCACCACCTGAACTTCGCCATGTTAAAATTTCAAACTGCGGTAAAATATGCGGGTGTTTTGAATGAAAGCAGAATACGTTCTTTCAATTGATATAGGAACCACTGGTTGCAAAACTGTTTTAGCTGATGTTAACGGTAATATTGTTGC
>QMYO01000287.1 GCA_003662715.1 Candidatus Bathyarchaeota archaeon
GGTTGATGGAACGCATTAACTTAAAGAAGGATCCAAACTGCCCAGCCTGCTCCCTAACTGGGCAATTAAAATCTAATAGTTCACTTCCAAGCAGACAGGATCTAATTAAGTTAGGTGGGAAAAGATGAGCGGTGGAGAAGACGCGATCGTTCCAGGACTTATACTCCTCTACGCATGCGTAGGAGTATTACTCCATATGTTTGGGCTAAGCCTGTTAGGATTAATGGTAGCCTTAATACCAATTATATCCTTCATCATGATGTACATTGACAACGAATATTCATCAAGCTCCGACAACAAGGAAGTTTACCAGCCTCATCAACTCGATTATTACTCTTCAATTTGGAATGAAATACCAGATTATTTACACCAACTCGACATAAGGATAGGCCAATCATTAGAATATTACTATCGCCAATTGCATAGACAAACAATTCGGCCGCATCGAACAAGAAGGCGTAAAGGAAGGAAAGCAAAGGGGCCAACAATAAATGAAGCAATAAAGGCTTTAGTTGAAATGGATTAAAACAGGACAAGCATTAAGAACATCACATGAGAAGATTGTGGAGGAAGATTTTAAAATCCTCCCAGGAAGGAATCTCACTAGAATGAATGGAGATTATTAATGGTCCATTTACATTTTTAAGCATCGATCTTTGCCTTACTTCATTTTTAGGAAAAAGATTAAAAAGTTCACTTTCTTAAAGAGAACATGCTTCCTAAGTTAACAAAGGAAAGAATTCGCAAATTCTTAAGACCTGAGGCTTACGGTAAAGTTGTTAAGCATCTAAAGAAGTGATCGCTAAGGCTAAATCATCGCATATAAGTTCAGATTGGCTAATGATACTTGAAGCAAGTTTTTCGTCTAATTTCTTACCTTCAAGCGCTTCGACAAGGTTCTTGAAAGCATTCATCATGTTCTTTGCTGCTATTAAATTTCCACTTGCAGCAGTATGTTTGTCTATTTCTAACCATTTTATTGCCTCGTCAATTTTAGAGATTGATCCATTAAGTAGGGACAACAAGGCTCGTTTTATTCCCTTACTTATGTCATGGTTTGAAATTATGAATGAAAGCCAGTAAACCTCTGACCTGATATAGTTTAACAATTGCATTTTGTTTAGGGTAACTGAATAGGGTAGCCGTTGTGGTTTTTGGATTGATGCATTTGACCCGGTTAAATTAATGATCGAGGTTAAAACTTCTCCTAAATGGATGTAACCTTTGAATGATTCGGTGTTGATTGTTTCCCCGTTTACATCCATATATACAACTGAAACGGTAAAGTTTCCGTTTTTAACCCCATAAAGGTATAGGTAATATGTTCCATTAAGTGGGTTAGGGATAACTACGGTCTGGCATTCGCTCAATCCTGTATACAATGAGGCTGGTATTTCCTGTTTTATGTCGTAGGTTTCAATATCAAAACCAACGCAACGACCGTTTGGATCGATAATGGTCAAATATGCTGCTGACTCAAGCTTAAATTCCATAATCGGGCTTAGATCCACTATATCTGCATTGAAAAATTCTATCGCAGCCTTGGTGATATTTTTGATCACCAGATTTGGCTTAGGATAGTTAATTACATCAGATGAACCTGCATCAACTTTACTGATATCCTTGACTTGAGAAAATACCCCGTTCAGCGCATATATAATGCTCTCCATATTTTCTTGTGCTTCTTGATACTTCCCTTGCTCAATAAGATTAAAGGTATCTCTTATCCGATTGCTTATATCCTTAGCTGACATCCCAAAGTAGTATGGGCATGTAGGACTTGACCCCTCATATAAAATCGAAGCTATCATGTTGCATAGCACGAATTCAGAAACAGTAAAAGCCTGTTTTACAAGTTCTTCCGATGAGCTATATCCAAGTGTGGCTGCGCTTTTAACTACTTTGAGTAAAAGTTTCAATGGGTTTGTATAGCTTTCGATCATATTTTCTTCGTATTTTTTGAGAACCTCTTTACCGAACTGGATCCAATAATCCGGATCCAATTTTTGAGCATACCACTCATATAGCTGCTTTCTATTTTCTAAGTCTAACACTTTAATTTTAGTGTAAAAATGACCTAGGGGTGTACTGAATAGAATCCCTAAAGTGCCTGCTCTCACTGGTGTGTACGAATAGGAGAATCTTCCATTATCATCAGTTAGGATGCTCGTTGTGAGTAAAGTTTCTGGAACGGGCTTGTCAGTCCATAAGTCAATCGTTACCGTTATTTTTTGGTTGGTAACAGGTTGATCAAAATAGTCCTTTAAAACCCCAGCGACTTCAAAAAATTGGTCTTCGTTAACCATTTTTGGATAGTTTATTTCAAAATTATAGATGTTGAAGTAAAGTTTTATCTCATAAATTAGGAAACCATGGGGTGAATCTGTAGTGTGAGGAGAAGTGTAAATAGTTATCAATTTTGATGGTTCAATATCAAAAATTAGAGTCTGTTCACCAGCTAGTCCCGATTCTATATCAACAAAGTAATATAGCTTAACTTGCTTCGATATTCCATTACATGTTAGGGTTGCTGGTGGACTATAGCCACTCCCAAGGATTTCAACCCTCACCACTGGCTGCTCTTCAGTTATATTCAAAACACCAATTTCACCTGCCTTACATTCCTCATTATACCATCCTATCGTATTTAAAAGAGGCTTCGTCCATTCTCCGTTCCCAGGAGTATATCTACACGAAACAACATTTGGATATTCTCTATTTGGGTAGTATATTTTGACAAGTTCGTAGCCCACTATTTCAAAAGCACCAGTTTCATCCCTATAATCCAAAAGATTTGTTAGCTTACCATCTTGTTTTCCTTCCCATACCGCTACTCTTGCATTATAGCTGCCTGCTGGAGCTTCTGAAGGTACTGTCCAGTAAAGCGTTACTGTTCCTTCTTCGTTTGGATTTAGAGTAACCGTTTCGTAGGGGGCGTCCCACCATTTGCCATTTGGGTCTTGAACGCTGAAGCCGACATAGAATGTCCAAGCTTCTTTACCTGTATTTCTAATTGTTACTTGAGCTGAAATCTTATCGCCTGCTTTAAATTCGCCAGAAGAAATTGAGTATGAAGTGATTGTTGCACGGGTTTTTTGAAGTAGTTGATCGTAGATCGATTGAACCTCAAATAGGGTGTCTCCTACAATAAAGAAAACAGATAGAACTATTTTTTCTCCAGGGTCTACTCTTTCAATATCTTTTTCTAAAACAAAACCTGTATCACCCGTATAAGGTCCATCAAAATTATTTAATGTGTCAGCCCATATTCTATCTAGAACATCATGCCAGAAGGTTCCAAGGTCTCGATTATCTGTTAAATCTAGGCTGGCCACACCGAAATACTTTCTTAATCCTTCATTATTAGTTGAGTAATACATGTTTCTTTCTGGGTCGTAGGTTGTTGTCTCAAAATCGTAGTCGTTAGCATTAGGCTCAACGTATTCATAAAATTTAACGTTAGTGATAGTATCCGTACCGATATTCTCTATAATATATGTCAGTTTGAA
>QMYO01000288.1 GCA_003662715.1 Candidatus Bathyarchaeota archaeon
AGAAAGCGCCAACACCAAATGGAATGTGGAACTCTTAGAAGCACGAGATGGAATAAAAGGCGAATGCCTACCAAAAGACATACGATACCTAGCAACCCTAGGAGAAGCACCACTACTTCAAGGCGCAATAGAAACAGACAAAAAATATAAACAACACCTTGCAGCAAGTAGAGAGAAAATTATTCCGAAATTTTCGCATAGATCCCGGTAAAAAATAGGGGAAGCATGAACGGCGTATACCAGCTACCTATTTCTTTCAGTTTCTTTCTCAGATAGTTTCGTAGACTAGCAAAATTAAAGCCTTCGTGATAGTCTCCGCTATATCCCAAGACTATTCGGCAAAGCTTGTAAAGTTTATTTTCCGTAGGAACGCTGCAAATAAAGATACCACTAGGTTTAAGACATTTTTCTATTTCGCTTATTGCCAGAGGGAATTCGCGAATATGCTCTAAAACACTTACAGCAATTATCACGTCACAAGAATTTTCTGGGATATAAGTAGATAAATATCTGGCATCGATTTCCATCAATTTCAGATTTGGACAACTATTTTTTATTTTCATAAGAGTGAGATGTCTGTATACACGGAACGTTTCTTCAATGTCAGAACCAATTACTTTATCGCTGATTTGACAAAGGCTGGGTAATAAAAATCCATGTTTAGAGCCTATCTCTAGTATTAAACCCCATCGTCTTCTCTTAAGATAATTAAAAATTTTTCTCAATCTATCCCAATAAACCTTGCGTATTAAGGGATTGACGTAAGGATCTAGACGCGCTCTCCGTATTAATTCCTCTTCAGGTTCAATGAACTTCGTTGAAACATTCCTCCAAATTTAATACCCAGAAGATTAATCTTTTAAAGATAAGGATGTCGATTTCATTCATATCGGAAATCGTTAATCCAAAGTGAGCCGTCCGCACACTGTTTTCCTCCCTAACTGTTAACATATAAAGGCGCTGCGAGTTTACAGATGCTATTCCTATTGCTGATGAATTTGTAACAGTAACTCCTGAAATAACTTCAGCGTTACAAAATGGAAGGGAAAAGTTACGCGTAATGAAATGGGAAGTGACGTAAGTATAATTGAAGGATGGGATATTGGGGGGGTGAACATCAATTACGCCTAAAATCTCCTCCAACACATCCGAGTAATTCTGATACATACTAAAAGCGCTGTAACCAGTAAAAATTATTCCATGCTGGTGATGGAAATAATTTAGAAGGATCTTATCATCGAATTCTCTCATTGTCCAGTTTGCCAATATTAGAAGATCGTAATCGGAAAGGGCCTCTTTTGAGGGCAAAAGCTTGCCCAAATAAAATAGGTTAGGATGAGGAGACAGCCACGTAGGAACAGGGGAGATCCAAATATTCGAAAGAATTTCGAAAACAGCTACACCCTCACTTCCAACAATAGCGATCTTCACATCTTTAAATTTTCGCCATAACCCATAATAATAGTCTATTTTTAGCTCATCCCTAACTACTTCTGTTTTAACTACATATATGTTGTGGCCAGCGACTTTTTCCACCAGCTGACGGTCAATGGGGCTGATTTCATAAACTCCATCGATCAAAATAATTTTATACTCAGTTAGATTATCTAGGACACCATCTCTCTCCAGTTTTTCCCAGTAGATTTGAGGATCGAGATTGGGATATTTGGGGTAATTTTCGAATTTTCTCGCCAGAAGAGGCAGTACTTCGCCATAATAGACGTAATCACCGATAATACCTAGAACCCAGTAACCAGTTGCACTGTTTAAAGGATACACTGGAATAATCAGTTTATCCCCGAAGCTTTTTTTAACCCATTCCAATTCGCTCTTTAACTCTTTATCTATCCAAGACCTTGTATAATACAACTGATGAAAAGTACATGAAAAAAAGCTGACAGTGACTATGCCGATCAAAAATAGGTTCCGGAGCTTTAAACCGACCCTTGATGGCCAATGCGTAAATGCCAAAGCACCTAATATAGGCAATGGAAGTAACAACACAAAACGATAAGCAAACATAATACCAAGCAGCAAACAAACTATAAAGAATAGTATAAAAAGGGAAAACCAGCAGAAGAGTATCTTCTGAAACAAGTTTGATGCCTTATCTTTTGTTTTAAGGAATATCAAACCGAGTGCTGCAGGTATTAGTTCTGGAATAGATTGAAAGATTACATTTCTTGCGTTAATCATCGACATGAGCGGAAAGATTACTCTGGAGTTAAAAAGACTCTCGAACACGCCCAAAATTGGTGCGAAAGAATAGAAGGCTAGTATGGTAATAAAAACAAAAAGGGGGAGTAAAAGCACAAGCAGACCTTTTTTTTCCCTTTCAGATATTTCTGAAACTTTGCAAGTTTTTCTATGTGCAAGAAATGAAATCAATAGTACACATGTGAAAATACCGTAAGTGAACGCGTGTATACCTAAAATGAAGAATTCAACAATCATTAGAAAAAATAGGAATTTTCTACGTCCATTCTTAACATACATCAAGTACAGCCATATTCCAAGCATTGTAAGAGTTAATGCTAACAAGTTTGAATGTAATTCATTGGCTAGTCTTAACAGACTGAAAGAACAAGCAACTAGAAGAGAAGAAATTGCAGCTGCAAAATTATTTACAAGTCCCTCTCTCACCAGCAAATAGATGGACAGGATATAGAAGGAAGAAAACAGCGGTGGAATTATCTTGAGAAGGACTTCAGGTGAAAGACCTGATATATGGAGCACGTATAACGTTAATGCGTAAAAAGGTCTGTCGATATCTCCGCGAATTAGTGTAGCTTGTATTCCATACTTTTCCACATAGTTGATGAGATAAAGATAGTATGGAGTGTCCCATCCTATGAGTAGGTCTTGCTTTAGGTAGGGGAGGGACGTAAGGAAAACTGCCAAAGAGATGGAGATAAGCAGTATTACCTTATCTATTCCCATGTAATTATACACAGGAGACTTTTGTAATTTCAAAGCTGCCACCTTTTTGGAACACGTACCCATAGCACATTGCTTTTTTTAGTTAAGTAATCACATATGCCTGTTAATATTGCGATTTGCACGATTACACTGTATGACAGTGAAAGGAATAAGCTTCTACCTTTTTTAAAAATCAACAGAAACGCTGCAACGAAGAGTACTGCAGTAACCATATAAAGTCCTGTGATGGGGAAAAAGACAAAGACAATGAGGGGAGTTAAAACTTCTATAAACAGGAAAATTATTGGAAGGGCTATAATTCGGATTATGTGCATAGGGAAAATTAGCATACCAAACCATCCGTACTTCGGATTAAATAATAAGTGTTTAAATCTAACGGATCCTTGAATAGTTCCAGCAACTGTTCTGCGCTTGTGGACTAACTGTCCTCGAATGTTCTCTGCGTCGCTTTCGTAAACATAAGCATCTTGGTCGCATATAGCACGATAACCTTGACTTCTCGTTTTGAGAAGAATGTACCGGTCATCGTTAATTATGTCTTCTTCTATGAAACTCACTACGGA
>QMYO01000289.1 GCA_003662715.1 Candidatus Bathyarchaeota archaeon
AACATCAGCTTCCTTAATCAAACTCAACATATCATCCACAAAACCCAACCAAACAACCCTACCCACTAAACCATGCTGCACCAACTTATTCTGCAAAATTCGTTTACGCCCAACAAACCCCTCATGAACCAGCTCAGTTGTTACGATCAGCTTCAACTTCGGAAGCTCATCTGCCAATTTTATAAATGCCTCAAACAACACGTCAATACCCTTATTCTTCTTCAAATTACCAACAAACAACGCCACCAAATCAGCATCATCAAATCCCAACAAACCCCTATACTTTCTCTCAGAACCCCCATTCCTACCAAAGGAAGGAACCACAGGCGGAATCATCTCAATTTTTTTATACGGAAGCCCAACTCGCAAGAGAGACGCACACACATTTTTTGAAATTCCAATAAACTTATCAGGCAACCTTAGGCATAACCTAGCTATAAAATGACTTAAAAACCCGCCAGACTTGGCCTTACCCATAGATACTTCACAATACTGAGTATGCACAACAGGAATCCTCAAAAGCTTCCCAACGATGCTTGGAACAACGCAAAGGATGATACTACCAGAATGACTATTTATCACTTCAATCTTGTTTCGCTTACAAAAATGCAAAAGACCAAAAAAGGAAGTCATTCCATAAAGAATTAGATATGGCAAAGACATGTAACGCCCCGGAACACGCTTATTAACTATGAACCCCCAGTCAAGCGTGTAAACTCCTGACGGTCTACCACGTGGAGCTGAACTAAAAACAAAAACCTCGTCACCTAAACCATGCAAAGCTTGTCCAAGACGCACGGCACTTACAGCAGCTCCTCCAACAAAAATCCCTTTTTTAACCCAACCAACCTCTGAGCCAAAAATACAAACACGCATTTAAAACCATACCGGGAAGAATCAACGAAGAGATTCAAACAGCGTATATATTTTTTCGCCTATTTTTTCTGTTGTCAAGTTTTCTGAAACGTATCGATAGCCGTTCCATGCCAGCTTAGCAGTAAGCTTCCTATCCTCATACAGCTTAACAACAGCCTCAGCCAAACCATCCGCATCATTAGGCTTAACCACCAAACCCGACCCAGTAACCTCAACATACCTAGCAGGCTCGCCACCAGAAACACAAATTATAGGCTTCCCATATGCTTGGTACTCAAAAACTTTTGTTGGAAGCCCCTCATCTATACAACTTTCAGACACCATTGGAATCAAGAATGCATCAGCTGAGGCCAGTAAAGCAGACAATTTGTCTTTGGACAGAAATCTAGTTTCTAAAACAACATTGTCTAGTCCAAGTTCGTTAATCCGCCTTTTAATTTTTGGAGCAAGCTCTCCAACACCCCTAATCACAAAAACTATATCCTCCTGCTCCTGCAAAAGGCGTGCTGCCTCCAAAACCACATCAAAATCGTAACCTAAACCCAAAACCCCAGAATACATAACCACAAACCTATCCTTCTCACCCTCATTCTTATCCGCACTGAAAGACGCAACCCTATCAACGCCAACCTCAACAACATGAATTTTATCTGGAGAAACACCATACTTGGAAACAATAAACCGTTTATACCCCTCACTTATCGGCGTAACAGCCGATGGAACAATATAGGAGAGCCAAGCCAAAAAATCCAGCATCTTCTTTGCAAACTTTGACTTCACATAGCCCAACTCATAGAACACCTCTGGCCACAGATCATCAACATTCCGCACAATAGGCACACGCTTCAGAACACCATAAATAAGGCTGGGAAAGAAGGAGAATAGATTAGGGTTAGCACCCCACACCACATCCACCTTACCTATAAAGGGCAAAGCAAACAACGAAGACACACAGAAACAAAAATGCAAAACAACCCTGTTTATCACACTGCTATGGGACAAAGCAGGAACCCACACACGAAAAACCTTCGCACCACCAAACCTTTCAGAAACAATCGCCTTACGCTTATACCAACTTGGCACATTACCATGCGGATAATGCGGAAAAGCAGCAACAACAGTAACAGCACAACCATTAACAAGCAAACCATTAACAACATTAGTCGCCCTAGCACTACCGCCCCCCATATCAGGAGAAAAATACTGAGCTAAAACCAAAACTTTCAAACAGCTACTCACGGGGCATAAACCACATCATTCAGATGAAGCTTTCAAGGAAGCAACCGCTTTATCTTTGGCAACCTGCTCTTTAATCCATTTATAAGTTCTAGCTAATCCTTCCTCTAGGCTTACTTTAGGCTCCCAACCAAGGACCTTCCTAGCCAAAGTTATATCCGCATTCCTACCACGAACACCTTGAGGCGCAGAAAGATCATACTCTTTAGTTATGGTTTTCCCAGAGATTTTTATAATCATGTCAGCAAGCTGGTCAATCGTGACTAGTCTTTCAGATCCTATGTTTATAGGTTTGTCGTAATCGGATTCCATGAGCAAAACTGTGCCTTTTACGCAGTCATCAATGTAACAGAAGGATCTTGTCTGCTTTCCGTCTCCCCATATGGTTATCGTCCCAGGATTTGAGGCTTCCGCAACTTTTCTACATAAGGCAGCGGGAGCCTTCTCTCTCCCCCCTTTATACGTTCCTTCAGGCCCGTAAATATTATGATACCTAACAATCCTAATATCCATGCCATAGTCACGTTGGTACGCTTCACACATTTTCTCTGTGTACAGCTTTTCCCAACCATAGAAGTTGTCTGGATCAGCAGGAATCGCATCTTCTTCTCTTAAGCCCTTCACATTTGGATCTGTCTGTTTATAAGTGGGATAAACGCAAGCAGATGAACTGAACAAAAACCTTTTCACCTTATTTCGCCTAGCAGCCTCAAGCATATGAGCATTAATTAAAACATTGTCATGCATCACCTCAGCGCCTACAGTAGTGATAAAACCTATCCCACCCATGTTAGCAGCAAAATTATATACTTTATCAATTCCCTTCGTCGCAATAAGGCAGTTCTCCCAAACCCTCAAATCTAACTGAAGCCTTTCACTGTAATATCTCTCTTTAATGTAATCGTCAAACTTTATGTCAACCACTCTAACGAAGTCTCCCCGAGAATGAAGATAGCGAGCAAGATGACTCCCTATAAAACCTCCACCACCAGTAACCAGAATCCTTTCACCAGTCAATTAATGATCCCCCGTCTTTCTTGCAAACGTAGAGATTGCATATAACGTTATTGCTGTGGATAATGCAAAAAACCCTATTAGTATGAATGCTATGGAAGCCAAAGCAATATTCGTCACTATACGATGTTCAGCAGCGTAAATCTGCAACATCCAAACTCCAAAAAAAGCACCAATAATCAAACATAACACTCCAGGTATCCCAAGCATTGTCAAAGGCTTATCCTCAACAACAAGCCTGACAATAGACATCACAACCTCAACCCCATGCCTAACCGGATTATGGGTAGAATTCTCCACATCTCCCCCGTAATGACAGGAAGCCGGAACCTCCCTAACCTTCAAGCCGTGCTTCCGCGCCTCAAGCAAAATTTCA
>QMYO01000290.1 GCA_003662715.1 Candidatus Bathyarchaeota archaeon
ATAGTCAGCCCAGTTCCAGCCGTCGTCAAAGCTGTATGTGTACCAGCATGAGAATTCAACGTCATATGCGGTGAAATTACGCACGGGTGTGCCGCTTGGGTCAACCATTCCAATGTCTTTTCTCAAGTAGTATGTAAGCAAAGTCTTTTCAGATGGCTCGCCAGGACCTGGATCTGGGTCAACCCAAGTGCTAACTTCCCAGTCTTGGGCTGCTCCAGGCTGATCAATTGATAGGTCGTAAGGATTCACGTTCATTAAGCTAGTGAATACTCTGTCTAGTACTGCGTAGTCGTAGTACCATTGAGAATAGATCGGGTTGAGGGCTTTCGGAGCGCTTATTGTACCCATTCTTATTGGGCCGCCGAGGGTATTGTAGGCGTTCATGAACTGGTAGGCGTTGTCATATCCGTATCCGAACTCGTTTATTACGCCTGCCATGGTCTTGCGCCAGCCCACATAGCTCTTGTAGCTCCAGAGTGGAATGTTGAAGACGTAGTGGCACCAGCCTAGGGCCGCTGCTTCTTTGGCAGCTGCTTTTGCACTTTCAAGGCTGTCTGTGTAGTAGACTTGACGAGCTAATTCGTCATAGTCTGGATAGTTAGGTAGGTTGCTTGCGTTCATACCTGTTACATAGTTAGGACCGTAGGGGTAGTAGAAATCGCTGTGGAATCCAGAGTATAGGAAGGTTGGGTATCTTCCAAGGCTCCATCCGCCAGTGTAAATGTGGTAGTTTCTGTCTCCCATAACCTGCGGGAACAGGACGTCAGATGTTCCCTCAATCTTTGTGTATGGGATGCCAAGCAGGTCAAGCTGACCTGCAAGGTATTGGCCAGCGTCGTATCTTTTGTCTTCTGTCCTAATGCAGAGGATCAGAGGATCCATATTTCGACCGTCTTCAGCTCCCGGCCAACCAGAAGGATAGTTGCGGATGCCGTCATCGTCTGTATCAACGAATCCTGCAAGAGCAAGTTCTTCTTCAGCTTTTGTCATGTTGTAACTCCATTCATAAGCGCCTGGTAAAGCGCAGTCTGGCCACCAGTCCATGGAGTTCAATGGAATAGGAACGTTTAGAACGCCAGCAGCACCCATCAAGATTGTGTCAACAATATAGTTTTTGTCAACAGCACATGAAAGAGCCCTTCTGAAATGCATATCATTCAACGGGTTTCTTACTCCTGGATAAGTCATAGGAACAGTGTAATTATTGTTCAAGTCAAATTCCATCATACCGTTCTCGCAATATCCTGCCACAGCAAGGTCAGGATCATCTTCAACGGCCAACCTCTGTTCATAAGTCAGAGACCACTGGATGAAATCCACATCACCTGCTACGAGAGCCGCATAAGCAGCCTCGTGGCTTCCGTAGAATTTGATGTCAACATCTGATCTTGGCGAGGCTTTTACAGGGGCAAAGGCGTAAGCGGATGCTAAAAGCAAAGCTACTAACACTGCTATTGTCAAAACAGCTGTTTTCTTCATATATTCTTTCTCCTTTCTCACTTTCAGCAATAATGGTCATATATTTACAGATAATTAAGGTTTACGGAACAATGTTCTATGCACAATATTCAATTAAAATTTAGAATAAAATAAGTCATAACTAAAGAGACTATACAGAACGATGCATAATCGTATCTTTGCACTAAAAGTTAAATAGCAAGTATAGGCAACTTGTTAATTGAAGAGAAAATGGCATCATTAAAAAGGCTGAAAGAAGACACTGTTGAAATCTTAATAATTGTAAAAGCATGTTTGACAAGCATCTGGTTTTGGGTTCCAGTGATTTACGCTATCTACTTTTACATGCAAATATGGCTTATTTTCTGTGTACACCCATTAACTTTGCTCATTTTACCCTCAATTCTTCTCACATACCTTATCATAAGAGAAGAAAAAAACGCGAACCGATATTATAAACTATACAAGGTAAAATACTTGAGCGCTTCCCACCCATTAGGCTCTGGCCCCGAAGTCAAATCTTTTAAATGGGACGTTGAAAAAGTTATTAAAGAATATGAAAACATCCTCAAAAAGAAAGTCAAGAGGAAAAAATCTAACTGATTGGAGAAATTGTAATCTGCTTAGCCGTTACACGATATTTATCATTTTGTTTATAGCATTAACGACATCATGCCCAATTTGTAAAACTTTTAAAAAAAATGATTACGCAGTGTATAAGGTTACGGTTTCTGTAAAAATCGTATTACCAGAAGACATTACAACGAATGAAAAAATAGAAAAAATAATTGACTACTACGAGAGTATTAATAATACTCTCTGGAATGTCACAATAGAATATGTAAAATATCCGAACTTTAGAATAACCGTGGAAAAGCACCTTAAAAATGGCAAATCGACAGAGGAATATGAAGGAAATGTTGAAACAGGTAATCCAGATCTGAACATGTGGATAATATCGGCAAATTTATCAACAGGCGCACCTATCTATAAACTGAACTCTTCTGAAAAAATTCCTTGCATAAAAGATGAAGCAATCCACCCCTTCGCAAATTTAACTAGAAAAACAGTTTATGCCAATTTTTCTCTTCCAATCGAAAATGGAATAGAATCTTCTTTCGGTGTTTTTTGGGACAAAAAAACAGGAGTTTTATGTGGTATGTCATCGACTCAAGACTACTTAGACCAAGATTTTAAACCTGTAATTAGAGTAGTGACTAATATAGTGATTATTGAAACTTCTATGTGGACAGAGAACGACTATCCAGACCTTAACACACAAAACGGAAATTGGTTTTGGACATACCTTACAGCAACACTTGGAATAATATCTCTCATTTTATTGTTATTTTTCATTAAAAGACGCAAGAGAAAATCTGTTAAACGGAGAAGAAAATAAAAAGCGGGAAAGTTTACGACGGCGGTTTTCTAGCCCTTCTTCGATGGAATAGTATTGCAACTAATACAACAACAATTATTACAATTACAGGTATAACGATATACTCCAAAGGAAATCCGGCAGTTTGAACATAAACTTGCATTTCAAGCCTATAAGGTGCCGTTGACGTTCTTTTAGTATCATAAGTAATTCCATAGTTGTCTTTCACTGTTAGAACAATTGTCCAGTTGCCTTGCTCGTTGAAGTTGTATGAAACATTTATGCCATTCAGCATGGCGGTTGGAGAATCGACGCCCGGAGTGGCTCCTGGTTCATACAATGCCCAGCTGTAAGAAGTTATTTGTCCGTCAGGGTCATTATGTATGCTGCTTGAAGCGTTTAGTGTTACATTTTCGTTTACGAATACGGTTGAAGGAGTATAAGTTATGTTTAGTTGAGGAGTGTTTATGACTTGCATGTACTGTCGCAGAGTGTTGTCATCGGGGTTCGTATCATTTTCGACATCGACGTGGATTGTCATGTTGTAATTTCCAATTTGCGTTATTTCTGACCAGACCCATTCAAGTGTTGCTGTACCTCCTTGAGTAAGAGTGTCATTTAGTAGCCACTGTTTGATTAATGCTGAATTGCTGTACAA
>QMYO01000291.1 GCA_003662715.1 Candidatus Bathyarchaeota archaeon
GTTATGTAACACCACTTAAAAGAAGAATGGTTCATCGGGAGATTATTAATCGAATCACGGGAATAGCTATGTCCAGAGGTTGTTATGAGGTGAAACTCGCCAGGCCTTCTTACTTCGATGATCCAAGTGACATCTTTTCTTCTATTGGTTTCAAGAAAAAACGAATGGGAACGATCTTGGTTGACCTGGAATGTTCTAGTTTGGAAAAATTGTTTAAAAGCGTAGATAAAGATTGTCGTAGATGTATTAGGCGTGGGATAGAACAAGGCATTGAAGCCTCAGAAATTAGCAAAGTCACGGATCTCAAGCAATTTCATAATTTACATGTAGAACACTCGGAAAGAGCTGGAATAAAAATTTATCCATATTCTCATTTTGCTTCATTATGGAGTTATCTTCATCCAATCGGTAAACTCGCGGTCTTTGTTTCTTATAGACAAGAGAAACTACTTGCAGGAATGCTCTGCCTAATGCACAACAGAATAGTTCACGCATATAGAATCGGCGAGTCAAACTATGTTCGAGCTAACAGGCTGTATGCCAATTATGTTCTCTGGTGGTATGTAATACGATGGGCGCACGAGCGAGGGTTCAAATACTTTGATTGCATGGGCGTTGAATTATATAAAATTGACATGGGATGCCGGAAAGCTCTTACGATATATAGATTCAAAAAGAAATGGGGTAACCTTGTTGAATTTAATGATTACACGCGCACTTTTTATACCCCCAAAATCTTGAAATTGTTCAATCGTTTCATTGTCGATTACCTATGACAAAGATTTTTAAGTTATATTGGTTTGTTTAATATTTGCCATACATGTGTGTTGGTATTTAAACCGACTGGAAAGGGATGCTGAGGCGCCATTTTGTTTAGTATATAGTAATATTTAATAATCACAACTTGCTTTGACTACGTGAGAATAATGGACACAAAATTAAGCTATTGGAAAATTTCCTGCACTGCATTTATATTTTTGTTTTTGGTAATGGCGAGCGTTATTGCTGAATTAAATTATTCCGTGCGTTTAACTAACAGCGGAAGAATAAGTCTCTTAAAAACTCAAATAAGCGAATTGCGCGGTGTACTAGTCAAATATCTGAATAAACATCCCCATAATGATTCGCTTATTTGCGAGACATTAGCCAGCTATGGTTTCAACGCGGTGTTTTTAGAAGTTAGCCCATGGGGTTGGACTGGCAACATGTTGAAGAACATTCCAAGTTTCATTGATGCCTGCAAAAAGTATGGGTTAGACCTTTACATACTCTTTCTGTTTTATGGAGGAGGTTACTATCCAGAGTACTATAAAGATATGTATCCCCTTCTTACTGATGGTGATGATGCTTGGCGAATGGTGGACAAGGATGGCAACTACGTAGATTGGAACTGCTTCCAAAAGCAAGGTTCAAGAGAACGCGTTAAAGCTGTCATAGACACTTTAATGAGCAACTACGGCAATGACATAGCAGGAATATGCTTTGACTACGTGCGTATGCCCGCTTCAAGTGAAGGTATTGACGAGCGCAGCGTGTGCTACTGTGACGAGTGCAAGGCAGCCTTTCGGGATTGGCTTGCAACCGTAGGCAAAACATTCACAGGCAATTGGAGCGATTATCATTATGGCGGTTCACATTGGCTGGACTATGCAGAATGGCGAACAATTCCAATAAATAATATGATAAGAGATGTACGGGAATGGGCTCTCGCCTGGAATCCAGACTTAAAGTTTTCAGCCGCTGTATGGTCGCCCTACCGCACAGACTGGGGTTGGACTCCAGACGGATATATAGAAAGCATAGCTCAGTATACTGCTTATTGGATTTCTCAAGGATGGCTTGATATGATAAGCCCCATGGAATATATTGATGATATGACTCGACTTCAACACGCCATGAATCAGACGCTTCAGTATTGGACTGGAGGTAACGCAACTACGGGAGCAAAGGGCGCGATTTCTCTTGTACCTTTTATGACCTATGGACAGTATGGCACAGGAGTTAGCCCTGTTTCTATAGATTTCTGGGTATCAGAGATTGACTACTTGCGGTCGATAGGCTGCAACGGTTTCATAATATGGAGTTATTCAGGTCCAGGGATGGACTGGGGCGTTGATGCTACACCATACCTAGCTGCGATACGAGACAATACTTCTAAAGGTGCTTTCCCAGTATTCACTCAATCAACACCCACTATAAGCGGCTCAGAAATCACTTGGATAACCTCAACTCTGACGATAGGGAAAGTTGAGTACAGCAGGACACCGCTTTTCATTGCTGTATCTAAAAACGGCTCAAAGTTGCCATACGTTGATATTGATTATGTGAGTGGAACGATTATATCTGAATCTTCACCAACAAAAATACACAGGCTAGTTGTTCCTATTTCACCACCTTTCTACTTCCGCATTATAAACAACGATACTAATATTGAGCTAGCAAGCCTAACATACTTAATTTCAGGGTAACGGGGATAAAAAGGAGCCTCACAGTCTAAATATATCAAGAAAAACATGCTTAAGTTTTCAGAATGTGGATTATAATACTACAGTTGCAACAGCATAAGTGCACTTTAAATAGCTACTACAATCGCAGGACGTAAAATTCCATCTAGAAAGCAAGAATATGAGAATATCAGTAATTCTTGGAACCATACCTGAGATAATTATAATGTCACCAATAATCAGAGAACTAGAAAAGGAGCAGTTAAGCTATTCATACTGCATACTGGACAGCACTATTCCTATAACATGGACAAAGTCTTCTTTGAAAAATTAAAACTGCCAGAACCAAAATACAACCTAAATATAGGCTCAGGAACACACGCAGAAGAAATAGGGAAAATGCTAATAGCAATAAAAAATACTTCAAGACAGAAAACCAGATATAATTTTAGTTGAGAGGGACACAAACACAGTTTTAGCTGTCCTTGGCAGCTACACAACTACTAATAAAAGTAGGACACGTCGAAGCCGGACTTAGAAGCTACGACAGAGAAATGCCAGAAGAAAGGAATAGGCTACTCACAGATCATATTTCAGGTTATCTTTTTGCTCCAACTCGAAAAGCAAAAGAAAATCTGTTAAAGGAGGAAATAAGCAAAAATTTTCGTTACTGGAAACACTATAGTCGACGCAGTATTACAAAACATGAAGCTTGCAGAGGAGTATGCTGGTCCTCCTTACTCAGAATACTTCCTTGTCACTCTACATAGACAAGAGAATGTTGACAATCCAGGGAGACTTCAAAAATAGTAATAAAAGGGTTTAGAGCTAGTAACCGAACATTATAAAATTCTAATAATTCATCCCATGCACCTCAGAACAAAGAGAAGAATTATACAATTCAACATACATGTTAGCAAGCCAGAGATAATAGAGCCACTAGACTATTTCACTTTTCTCAAATTTTTAGCTGGGGCTGAATCAGAATCAATACTTGAAAAAGCTATGTTCATGATTAATAAAAGAAGGGAATAGAAAA
>QMYO01000292.1 GCA_003662715.1 Candidatus Bathyarchaeota archaeon
CACCCGTATAGTAGCCAGCAGTATCAGGAGCATAATCACGACAGTTTATCCCCAAATAACACATGTGAAAACCAGGATTAGCGCTTATACTCCAGCCGTTGTCCCGCAATGTAATGACATTCTCCGGATCAATCATATCAACAACGGAATCGATTTCGCCAGCTAAAGCAGCAGTCATAGCTTGAGCTTCTGGGTATTTGACCACAAAGTACATTTCATCAAGTCTCGGAACGCGATCTCTTGTCGGAGTAGCCATGACTGGTATAACCAACAGCGATAGCATAGCTAACATAACTATTGATAGCAATAATTTCCTCATTTTCTCTTCTCCCTTCTCTTTCCTTCAACGTTATTATCACAAAGATCAAGCATAAAAAGTTTATGGAAGATTTTTACATGAAAAACAATGCTAAAACGTAAAACTAAGTTAAACTTAAATAATCAACTATTGCTCTATTTACCCAGTAATCTCTAAATATTACCTGAGAGGGAGAAGAATGACGTTTAGAGCATACCTGGCAAAAAGGTTAATAATAGCCATATTCATTCTATGGGTCGTAGCAACGATCAATTTCTTACTTTTCATCATCTATCCAGCAGACCCTACTCATTACTTGTTAGACCCAGAAATGACAGAAGAACAACAACAAAGAATACTCGAACTTTACGGCTTCAATGATCCGCTCCATATAAGGTACCTTAAATACCTACAAAACATGTTCTCCTTTGGAATACTTCCACCCCATTTTGGGTGGTCCCCTACAATGCACGACTGGGTAGCCAGTCAAATGGCCTGGCGAATGACGTTTACAGTAACACTCCTAGGAAGTGCATTAATTCTAAACATTCTAATAGGAGTCCCTCTTGGTATTTACGCAGCTTCGAAAAGGGGGAGACCTCAAGACACCGCAGTTATGGCATTAGGACTCTTTACATGGGGCTTTCCGACATTCTTCATACAGTTACTAACGATACTCGCACTTGTTTACATCAATGTACAATACGGTATTCGCTTATTTCCAACAGGAGGATGGGTAAGTGTAAATCCACCAACTGATCCTTTAGGCTATGCTGCTGATGTTGTTTGGCACATGATAGTGCCAATCTTTACATTGGTAGTAGCGGGCTTTGCAAGCTGGGCATTATATACACGAAACTTGATGCTGGATGCCTTAACTCAGGATTATGTATTGACGGCCAGGGCAAAAGGATTGAAGGAGAGAGATGTGCTCTGGAAACATGCATTCAAAAGCATAAGGCCGCCAATTGCAACAATGATAACGCTTTCAATTCCTGGAGTAGTAACGGGAGCCATAATAACGGAAACAATATTTGGGCTTGAAGGAATAGGGAAGTGGTACATAAATGCGCTTAATAGGGCTAATCCAGACTACGTAATTGCACAAGCAGTTCTCTTCGTATTCGCAGCACTGGTGATACTGTGCAATTTCATAGCGGACATACTCTATGGATTTTTAGATCCAAGGATCAGAGTAGGTGCAAGGAGGTAGAACCATGGGATTTCTAAGTAAACAAGCCAGAACAGTTCTCAAGAGAAGAATAAAAAATTTCTGGATAGATTTCTCCCATAACAAAATAGGGATGATTGGCCTTTCAATACTCATCGTCTATCTCGTAGTAGCAGTATTTTCTCCATGGATAGCCCCATACAGTGAAAAGGAAGTGAGAACAGATAATCCAGAACGACATGCAGACACATTTGCATTCCCTGAGTGGATAGGGATTATAAGCCCTTCACATAGGAACCTTCCAAAGGATACTACATACGAACTAAGATGGAGTCTAGCTAATACAACTTTTCCAGAATCAATTTCAATAAACCAAACGCAAGAAAATATCAACATCTATTATGACGCAAACAAAACAAAAAGCGATGATCCTGTGACAGTAGTACTAGAGACCACATTTAATTACCCCTATAAAGGTAAAACATTGAATTTGTTTTCTATAAAATTTAACTGGAAGGCAGAACCAAAGGAAATTGTTACAGTTTATAAGACAATTATAGTAGGTGGAAAAGTAATAGTAATTCCTATACCACTAGGTTCCAATGGTTCGATTGCATATATGCTCAGACTTCAATTTATCAACTCTGAAGGAAAAATATTTGAAATATGGGATCAAAACTGGTGGAAACTCAAGTATCTTGACCCATATGCAAAACCAGAATTTTGGTCGTCAAATACCACGTCAAGCGTAAACTTAGCTTCAAGTCAAGCTCAACTATCCGAAAAACTAGGGTATGGTTCCGCAAACAATAGGAATATGACAAGAGACATGTTTAGTGCCCCGGGCAACTACACTCTAAGGTTCATAGTCACAATAAAACCAGGCGTTGTTTGGGACGAAGAAACTAAAACGTGGGTTGAAATACCAATTGAAAGGGCCAAAGGAACTATAACAATTTCGCATGCTTCATTAAGGATTTACGGAAGAATTTTTGGCCGATTAGGCACTGACGGTTACGGCCATGACGTATTCTCGCAACTAGTTCATGGCTTCAGAATTTCTCTGGCAGTAGGATTAGCGGCTGCACTTTTATCTGTCACATTAGGCATGTTCGTTGGAATACTTGCTGGCTACCTTGGAGGTATAGTGGACGAGACCCTAATGCGAATAGTAGACATACTACTCTGCCTACCCGGCTTGCCAATTCTTATCATTCTAATTTCGATTTTCGGATACAACGTTTGGTGGGTAGTAGTTCTAATAGCTATATTCGGATGGCAGGGACTGTCAAGAGTAATCAGGTCACAAGTTCTCTCATTAAGGGAAAGGCCATTTATAGAAAGTGCTGTAGCGTCCGGTGCATCGAAAAGTTACATAATGGTTAGGCACTTAGTCCCGAATGTCCTACCAGTGGTACTTGCATCGTTCATCCTTTCGGTACCCGGTGCGGTTATTACAGAAGCGGCTTTAAGTTTTCTTGGCTTTGGTGACCCCTTTTCACCAACATGGGGCAAAATACTCCACACAGCCCAGCAAACAAATGCACTCTCAGTAAACGTCATAGCGTGGTGGGTAGTAGTCCCGCCAGGATTTGCAATAACGATATTATGCCTAGCTTTCGTATTTATTGGACATGCCGTTGACGAAATAGTTAATCCAAGATTAAGGAGGCGGCGTTAGTTGACGGAAGAAATCCTAAAGCTCAATAATTTGCGGGTTTATTACCGGGTTTTAAGAGGCTACGTGAAAGCTGTAGATAACATAAGCCTTTCGATTAACAGAGGAGAAGCCGTAGGATTAGCCGGAGAAAGCGGATGCGGAAAAACAACAGCGATGATGGCTATACTAAGATTGCTTCCATACAACGCAGATGTCAGTGGCGAAATAATTTTCGAAGGAAAAGACATACTGAACATGCCGCTTGAAGTTTTCAGGAAAGAGATACGATGGAAAAAAATTTCTACAATATTCCAAGGAGCAATGAATGCTCTTCACCCCACAATGACAATAGG
>QMYO01000293.1 GCA_003662715.1 Candidatus Bathyarchaeota archaeon
GATTAAGACTAATTCAAGCCTTCTTATATTTCTTAATATCATAATAGGAAAGGGTTTGGCTCAAAATCCGTGTTTTCTCTGATTGTCCAGAGGAGGTTGTAGCATGCGATTTTTGCCATATCTCCGCTTTTATGGTTTGGATTGTTTTGTTTCTTAGGAGGTCTCGCGCGCGAAATGCGCATTTTTTCCTTCAAGAGGCGAATGTCAAGAGTTCGCATTTTCAGCTATCTCACTTCTCATAGAATATGTAGAGCTGTATCTCCACGGCTTTCAACCCCAACATGGATACACACCGTTTAAACGGTTTCATACACGTATACTTTTAAAACCCTTGTGAAAATACACTCTTGCACAGGGGCGAGAGAGAAGTAATAAGTGAAAGCTGAAACAAAGAAAAATGGGAGTTTAGGTGCTTTTAATAAGTCTGCTGTTCTTCTCTGCGGTTATAATAATTCTGATAAGGTTCTTCAGAGGCGGGCTGATAGAGCTGATAAGAAAGCTTATAGCTGGCTTTTCCTCTTCTCCTTCCGTTGCTGAAACAGAGATGAAGAACATTTCGGTTGAAGGCTAAAGCCCTAAATAGCTTTTTTTCACGTGTTCGTTGTTTAGCAGTTCCCCGCCTTTCCCTTCTAGATGAATAGCTAGATTAACTACGTAGTTAAGCTCTTTAGGGCTGAAGTCGGATATGGATATAAAATTTCTGCTTTTCAAGTCGACCAATTTAAGACCTGCATGTAGGTATGGAAAATGAGAGGCTTATTAATATTTCTACAAATTTAAAGAATGGGACATAAAACATTTTAGTAATAGTTAGAGTCACGAGATGGCAAAAGAAGGGATTCTAAAGAGTAGGGAACAGCGCTTTTACGCTGTCCCAAGTAGACCAGTTCGTTATCGTCTTGTGCCTTGTCCTACTTCTAGTGCGCGCATTTTTCTCTAAAGTGCTTCTATATTGCTTCTTTAACCAGCTCTGTAATATCTATAACTTGAATCTCTTCCTCTTTGTCTATCACCTTTACGGCGTCGTCTAACTCTAATAGACAGAATGGACATGCCGTAGCTATAATGTCTGGTTTAAGGTCGGCGGCTTCTCGGACGCGATTCAGAGATGGGCGCGTGTCGGATGTCTCCTCCATCCATATTCTTCCTCCACCTCCACCACAGCAGAAGCTATTCTCTCTCGTTCTGTCCATCTCCACAAGGGTTAAACCCGGAATTGATTCAAGTATTTTCCTAGGAGCTTCGTAGACACTATTATGGCGACCTAGAAAACATGGGTCATGATAGGTAACTACCTTATTTATTCTCTTTGAAAACTTAATTTTTCCTTGGTCTATTAAATCTGCCAAAAACTGCGTGTAATGTTGAACTTCAAATTCTGAATTACCTCCTAAATAATCGTTCTTAAAGGTATTGTAACAGTGAGGGGATATCGTCACAATTCTGTTGACACTATACTTTTTAAAGTTCTCTAAGTTCCGTTCCGCAAGCATATCAAATAGTCCCTTCTCCCCGACCCTAAGAATAGAGGCTCCGCAACACGTTTCTTTGTTTCCTAAGATACCGAAGTCAACATTAGCTTCATTAAACACTCTGACCATGGATCTAGCTATCTCTTGGCATCTTGGGTCATACGATGGAGTGCAACCAACAAAATAGAGTATCTCCGCACTCACTTTGTCAGATAGAATTTTGAGATTGGGTTCTCCTAGATTTTTAATCCAATTTATTCGCTGTTCCTTGGGTTGATTCCAAGGATTACCGTATTTTTGAGTACTAATTAATATATCTCGAATAGTTCTAGGCACTAGTCCCTCTTCAACCAAGTCGCTTCTAGCAGCCTCGACAACCTTTGGTACATCCAGCATTGAAACACATGCTTCCGTGCAAGCCTTACATAGAGTACATTGAAATAGCCTTTCAACTACCTTCTCGGAAAGTTGTATATTACTCATAAGTAAGTTGTAGCATATTATGAGTTTTCCTCTTGCAGTGACTGATTCAAGCTTAACATCTTCAAACATAGGACACTTTGCTCGACAAAGTCCACAGGAAGTACATCCCATTATTAAATCTCTAACTGTTTCCAGATACATTTTAAATCACGTCCTTATAATAACTTGGAAAAGCAATATGCCCGGGCACATCCCTAATTCTTGTGTCTAAAGCCAACTTGCCAGGGTTCATAATACCGTTAGGATCGAAAAGGGTCTTTATTTGCCTCATAACATTGAGGGATTCACCCAACTCCAATTCAACAAATGGAATCTTAACCATTCCTATGCCGTGTTCAGCAGTTATTGTTCCTCCTGCTCTTAGAACGACGTCGATCATCTCTTTTTCTACCTCTTTAAGTTCTCTCCATTGATTTTTGTCATTAACATCGATGAAAAGGGATGGATGTATTATGCCTAGCCCTGCATGAGCTAAAATTGCTGAGATGATCTTGTGCTTGGCAAAGATGCTGTACATCTCGCTTATCACGTGAGGCATTTTTGAAAGAGGTACGCATGGATCAGCTGTTGCTAAGCCAACTTCACGATATCCTGGTTTTTTCTTTGCCATCGCGATATCGATATCATTACGTGGCTTCCATAATTTTTCGATTTCATTGACTTCTGTGGCTACCTGAATGTCTCTGCCTTTAAACTTTAAGTAAGCATCAGTAACCATTTTAACCCGTTCATCAAAAAGGCTTTCGCCAAATTCTTCTATATCTGTTACAAGCATTGCTTCCGCTTCTGGAAAGCCTAAATTCTCAACGCTATTAACAGTTTCCAATGCGGTTTTATCTGCGAACTCTATAGTAGATGGGTTAACTCCACTTTTGATTATTGCAGGCACGGTGTCTATAGCATCTTTTAAGTCATCAAAGAAAGCACCTATTGCAGCCCTATATGGTGGAAACGGTATTACTCTAAAAGTAATTTCAGTTATTACTCCAAGCGTTCCTTCTGATCCGATGAAAAGTTGTGTTAGATTATATCCGCAATTGCTCCGAAGAACCTTTGATCCAGTTCTAATAACTTTCCCTGTCGGCAATACCACTTCTAAGCCTAGAATCCAGTTCCCAATTGGACCATACTTTAAGCCGTGGTGACCATGAGAACCGGAGGCAACCATTCCGCCTAGTGTGCTCGAGATGTGGCTTCCTATGTTATGTGGAAAAAACAAACTAAACTTGAAGAGCTGCTTGTTCAGTTTATCAATGTTAACGCCGGGTTCAGTTACTACCAAAAAATTTTCAGGTTGTATCTCTTTAATCTTATCCATTTTACTCATATCCAAGACTATGCCGTTTTTGCGTGGGAGGACTGAACCAGTATAGCAAACACCGCCACCTCTTGGAGTTACAGGTATCTTCTCCTTGTTTGCCCAAAGAAGTATTTCAGATACTTGTTCAGTGGTTTGTGGAAAAACTACAGCCCGTGGCTTAAAAACATAAGGAGTTAAATCTCGGGCATAAC
>QMYO01000294.1 GCA_003662715.1 Candidatus Bathyarchaeota archaeon
AGCTACATCCAACCCTTCATCTGTCTATGCTCCATGTCCAAGGTCGCGCGCGACTTCAACAATCTGCGACAATCTGGTGTCCTAAGTTTCCTAATTGTCGTGACTGCCTATTATGGAGGGAGACCTCAAAAAGAAGCTTAGATAATACTTCTACAAGACTAAAAACAAACCTTATAACTCATTATCCCTATTATTTATTGTCTGGGTGAAAAGTGTTGCGACCAAAGGCACCAAAGGCTTATGAGTATGCTGATTGGGCTTATATGTATCCGCTTTGGGTTTATAGATGTCCTAAGTGCGGCAGAGAGGTCACGGTGCGCAAAGTTCCGGGAGGAAGGTACTACTGCAAGGAGTGTGGGCCCGGATACATATTGATTCCTGTAAGGCCAGCCACATCTAAAGGAAAGCGAAAGCTAATTAAGGAAGAGCCTAAAACCGAGTATGTTTATTGGGTTTATGAGTGGCCTGAAATGCGCAAGGTGGATTCTCAGAAAACCTTGGCTGACGCTGAAAAAAGGCTTAAACAATTCGGAGAGCCTGACAAGGAGTATGTGATTTTAAAGCTTCTCAAAGAATATAGAATTGAAGAAGTCGCATAGAATGAATTCATTTGAAAACTAGCTAGCTACAATATCCTGAAATTCCCAGTATGTACAAGCGAGCTATGTAATCACGAAATCAGAAGCCTCCCTCTTTCTTTACGTAAAAACGGTTGCGGCTTTTTATTCTACGCAGAATTCAAAAGAATGTTAAAATTTGGGTGAAGATTTTGAGAAGGAAAAACTTGCTTGTTGAAAAGCTTAATCCGGCTGAAAGGGCGCTGTTCATTCAGTTTCTTAAAGAGCGGTATCCAGAGCGGCACAGTCAGCTTGCCGACACAAATGCATGGGACATTTTTAAGTCGTTTTGCAACCGTTTACTGAACGAGTATTGGAGTGATTTTAGTAAGTGGCTTGACAGAAAGGGGATTAGATAATGGAGTGGGAAAAGAAAAGGGAACTTATAAGGACGCTGGTGGAAATCTACTATGATGTGCAGGATGTCAGAATAAGAACGTTCAATAGGCTCCGGCAGTTCGGCGAAGTCAGAGGTGTAAATCCATATCATCTAAAAAGGCTTGAGCTTGAAATCAGAGAATACATCCACAACGAAATTAAAGACCTTCCAATAGTCAAAAACTTTCTGTCGCTAATCAGGGGGATAGGGCCGATATTGGCTGGAGGGTTGCTAAGCTACTTCGATGTTAGAAAAGCAGACAGGCCATCTGGATTTTGGCGATATGCGGGGCTCCACGTAGTGAATGGAAGGGCGCCTAGAAGACAAAGAGGAAAGAAGATTGATTGGAACCCAAAGATAAAAGACCTGTGCCTCTGGAAGCTTGGAAGGAGCTTTCTGATGTTCCATACGCCGTTCTACTCTGAAATCTACGAGAAGGCTAGGGAGATAGAGACTGCTAAGCTTAGAAACCCAATCGAAAACCCGAAGAACTGTCCACTTTATGATGAATGTTTACAGAGACGGAAAAGAAGGGCTGAAAGACTCGGCAAGCAAGTAAAAAAGCCTGCATGTAAACTTCACATACATTATAGGGCTTTGCGAAAAATGGTAAAAAGGTTTTTGGTAGACCTGTGGGTCGTCTGGAGAAAAATTGAAGGGCTACCAGTTACCAAGCCATATGCAATAGAAAAACTTAAGCATCACGAAATCAAAAGCCCCTATGTGGAAGAAGCCGAAGCCACTTTAAATCAGAAAACCGGGGGAAGTGAGCAGGCCAAAAACGAGAAGAAAACCAGAAAAGGTTAGCGAGCCACCGTAAAAAAGTAACCCACCGGAAAAAAGCGAACTATGGAATAGAAGAGGCCCCCCAAAAGGTTGCAGCGAGCCACACCTGTATAGAAAACCAAAGCCTATAAGCGCAGCCAGTACACACAAGAAAAACCAGTACACACTAGCGAGCCATTTGACTATAGAAAACCAAGGTTTATAAGCGCAGCCAGTGAGAAGAAGAAACCCATTCTATGGGAGCGCTCATTTCCCCTTTTTTGGGTGGAATTATGAGAAAAGTCGCCGTTTGCCTATTTGAGGGAAAATGCGAATTTAAGCGCTGGATTAGAGTGAGTCATCGGGGTAGACAGAGTCCTTGGATGATTCCAGTGTGCAAGTGGAACGACAGATGCAACCAAAAAAGGGAGGTTCTATTAAGTCAGCTTAACGCTGACGAGGCCATAAGGAAAGTTAGGGTTCATGTAAAGAAGTTCTACGGCAAAGCGACTCCAATATGGAGGAAGAACTTCAAAAAGAGGTAAATACCTCAATTTTTGGGTGAATTAAAAATGCCGAAAAAGCCGAATCTTGAAATTAGGAACAGAATTGTCGAGGCTTTGAAGTCTAATGGAGGGGAGCTTTCTACTTTAGAGGTTGCGGAGAAGGTTGGCATCAGCAGAGCCAAGGCCATGTATTATCTGAATGCTATGGCGGCTGAGGGCATCGTTGAAAGAAAGTGGAAGGGAAGAGCAACTTTGATTTGGAGGCTGAAAAGTGAGCAGGAATAATTTACTAGAGGAAATAGAATGGATTGCTAGGCATCACAAAGCCGAGCCAGTATTCCAAACGCAGTCAATGATATACTTCCATGAAATCGAGGATGTTATCGCTTGGATAGCCAAGAACAAGCCTAAACGATTCAAAATTCCTGCATGGCGCTACTACTGTAGAGAAAACGGCAGGGCAAGCAGTAAAGGGATGAACAGACTTTATTACATGATTGAGGCAAGCATGACTGAAGACTGGACAAAAGACGACTGGATAAAACTGGTATGCCAAGGCGCAACCGACACCCAGCCCTGAGCACGTGCTTAGGCTGGGCGGGAATACAGCGGTCACGGAAGCAGAGACATGCAAATCGCCGAGTATTTCATCGGTAAGGTGTTAGGGCTGAGGATTGAAGAGAGACCAGTAAGCTACCTAATCAGCCAAATAGTTCACGAACTATACAGAACGACGCATCCAGATACAGGTGTCTGAAGGTAGTTTCCGATTTCCCCCATTTTTTATTTTTTTGGGTGAAGAAGTTATGAGAAAATATAAAAACAAGCACCGCCAAATTGTTTTTGGGTGAAACGTTATGCCTTTATATAGATGCCCCAAGTGCGGGCGAGTAGTAGAACTTCCAGAGGGGGCATACTACTGCAAGGTGTGCGGGCCATCTGCACGTATGGTTGAAGTGGTGGTTAGTGATAAAATACAGAAAATATTAGTATCGCATGATTGGGTTTGGGTAAAAATAGATGGAAAATGGTTTGAAACAGAACTCAGACATGATGCATTATATGAACCTGAACAATGGGTCAACGAAATCATTTACATTCAAAGAATGAATGCAGAAGAATTCATAGAAAAATATAGACCTCACGAACTAGCGAAAGAGTATTGGGGCAACGCTGAAAAATAC
>QMYO01000295.1 GCA_003662715.1 Candidatus Bathyarchaeota archaeon
AATTTTTGGAGTCGAAAACAACCAATAAACGACCCTACCCCCTCTAGAAAATTTATCAGAAATGATTTTTTCTTATTATCAGGGGGTAGTGCGACTTATGCTATACAAATCTAAGAAACAGTCAGAGGCTACAATTGATATTCTTTTATACAGAAACAAACATCATTATTGCCAAGATACTGGAGAAAATAAGATTTGGCATTGGTGCTTGCAAAGGAGCATCGAATCAAACTTTATTACGTAATTTAAAGTGAAGTATGGAGGGGTATGAATGACCTTAAGTGAAAATTTTGTCTCCAAAGTTTGTAATGCTTTTGAAAAGGCATATGAAAGTGGTTCTGGTGTTACATTAGAAGGAAGAGAAAGGGAATTTAGGCGTGTTTTAACAAGGCGTCTCTTTGATGAAGTACTTGGTTGGGAAGGACATTCTAAAATTGGAGAGATTTATGATATAACGTGCTTTGACAATGAGAATTTTCCAGTTATATTAGTGGAGACTAAATGGGGTGTAGAACCAACGCGTGAAATTAAGGAAAAATTAAGAAGTCGCATTGAAGAGTTAGGCTCTGTTAAGTATGGAGTTTTTGCAAGCGAAAGAGTTTTTATAGTTTATGAGCATGCTGACTACAAATTAAGAGAAATTACGGTGGTTAATGTAGCTGAAGCTGTTGGTGTAGCTAAAGGCAAGTATGGATTATCAGAGGGAGGAAAGAAGCGTATTCTAAAACTTGAATTGCTTAAAAGAGAACGATTAGTTTGGGTTGAAGAACCAGAATATTTTGAAAAAACATACAAAGAAATATCGATAGCAAAGGGAGAGGGCGTTAAAATTCTGACAACCAATCTTAAAGCCATTGTGAGCGAGCTAACATTAGTTTTAATGAATTTTTTCGATTCTTACATGAGACGTAAAGAACACTATAGCGGTACATTTCTTAGAGATACATTTAATCATTGGCTAAAAATTTCGATGAAGGAAGAAGAGTTTAAAAGAGCCGATAGAAAAGGTGATGATAAAAAAAGGAAGGAAATAATTGAGGTTTTTTGCAGAGAAACAGCGTATGTGCTTCTGGGGAGAGTGCTATTCACTCGAATATGTGAAGATAAAGGCATAATTGAATCCACGATTTCAGGAAAAGGAATAGCTGAATCCTTAAGGTACTATGAGAAAAGAGGAGTACGAAATGTATATCTACGCTTGTTTAATGAATCTCGTGAAGAAATCAGGAAATATTACAGCCACCTTCATGAGCTTGGTTTCTTTGATTGGTGGTTAATTGAAGAAGTTAAAAAAGGTACGCTTACTCATAATGATAAAATAATTCAAGACAACCTTGAAAAAGATTTAGATTATGCTATAAAGAAATCATTTAAAAGGCTTAACAGATTCAATTTTACACAAATTAATAGAGATATCTTGGGGGATGTTTACCAAGGATACCTTCCTTCAGAAGAAAGAAAAAGATTGGGAGAATTTTATACGCCTAAGCGGGTTATTGAGTACATTTTAAACGCCGTGGGTTATAAGCCAGAAAACGGAATACAAGGAAAAGAGATTCTTGATCCAGCATGCGGTAGTGGCGGTTTTCTTGTAGAAGCTACACAAAGACTTATTCGGCGATATGAAAGGTTAGGGTTAGACATTAAAAATCCTGATGATGCAAAGCAGATTATCAAAGAATGCATAAATCAAATTTATGGTTTGGACATACATCCCTTTGCTTGTTTTATTGCAGAAATGAACATGCTTTTTCAACTTATCGACCTATACGACGCTGTGAGGAAAAAATATAGATATTACAAAATACCAAGGCTGAATATCTATCGCACCGATTCTCTAATACCTATAGGCGAAACTCCTATTGAGTTGAGGGGATTCATGGAAAATTCTAGACGGAAAATGCTAGTTGAAGAAACCAAAGGAGCAGAT
The DNA here is from genome assembly GCA_003662715.1 of Candidatus Bathyarchaeota archaeon. Next base: position 1,931 of record QMYO01000295.1, read on the forward strand.
AAAATTAAAAAAATGAAATTTGATTATGTTGTTGGAAATCCGCCATATGTGAGAGTTGATAATATATCTAAAAGCTACCGAAATAAATATTCAGAAATTTTCAAAAATTTGCTTGTTAGTAAATGGGATATTTGCATTCCTTTTATTTATAAGGGTATCAAGTGGTTAGATAAGCAAGGAGCAAGAAAGTTCGGATATATCGTTTCAAATAAGTTCTTCTTGTTAGAACAAGGTTTTCCTTTGAGAGAGTATATTTTGAGAAAGTGCTCTATCGAGCAAATCATTGACCTATCAGGTGTAAAAGTTTTCGCTGAATCTTTGCCATCTCCAGCTATAGTCATTATGCAAAAGGTGAGTGATTAAAATGGCGTCAGAACATAAGATAAAAGTATCTATTAAAACAGACGCCGATTTGCCAAATGAGCTAAAACAAAAAATCAAAAAGATGGACAAGATAACTGCATTAGAAAAGGCACTTGATTATTTACTGAGTGATGTGCGTTTCTATGAAGTAACACAAAGTAGGTTTAAACAGGATTCTGAACTTTTGTTTACCATAACTATACCTGATGAAATGATGCCACTTATTAAGAAAATAGAAAGTGGATGTGAAACTCTCGGTGATGTGTGTAATGGTAATATTACTGAGGGCGACACAAAAAGGAAAGAAGAAAAACACGTTATGGGGATGGAGGATTATGAAAAACTACCTGAAAACGAAAAATTGGGTTATAAAAAAGTATTGAAAGGCGTAGGTGTAAAAAGATACATTGTAAAATGGGAAGGCTTGTACATCAAAAGTTTGTCAGAACCTCCTCAAGAACCTCGACTGTTAATTAAGGATTACAGTAAGCGACTCACAGTAGCTTGCGAAGGAGACGAACGCTTCCGTTGCCTTCGGACCATCTATTGTGCCTATCCTAAAGATTCATCTCTTGATTTGAAGTACTTATTGGCATTGCTTAATTCAACCCTCATGCATTTCTACTATTTGGCGTATTTTTATACGTCTAGACCTGGAAAAGGAAGTTTTAGATTTAGAACACAATTCTTAAAGAGATTACCAATAAAGTACGCTAATGGAAAAATGCAGGAACAACTAATCAAGCAGGTCGAAAAACTAATTTCATTTAAACAAGAGCAAATGAAACTCCAATGCAAAATTGCTAATTTTCCTAATACTTACTTTGAAACAGGTTGTCCCTTTGAGAAACTTGTGAATCAAATAAAAATACAAAATCTTTCAAAGTTTTCTTACAAAATTTCAGAACGCACCCTTACAAGCCATTACTTTAGTGATTTATATGGAAAAGAAACTTTCCGAATTAGTTTAGCTTCAAATGAATATGTAGATTTCAGCTTCGAAGAAGTTGCTTCTTATGTTCTTGAAGTTCTTAACACAATGAATCGAATTACAAATCGCGAACTACTCGAAATGAAAATACCCGCACAACCGCACTTGAAAAATCTTCTGAGTCGATATCGTAAAGATAAAGAACAAATAACCAAGTATAAATA
>QMYO01000296.1 GCA_003662715.1 Candidatus Bathyarchaeota archaeon
ATGTAACCTAAGGCTCTTAATTTCTGCATCATGTATGCTTCTTCTTTGTCCTGTGCTCTTCCAGACCTTTCAGATATTTTTGTAGTCTTCAATTCCTCTATAATCTCATCTATGTTTTTCGCATTTGATTCTACTGGAACGGTGCAAGGGATACATCCTAAACTTCTGTATCTTTTTCCATTTTTTGCAAAATAAAGCGGATTAGCGGGAATACCTTCCTGCTTAACATACATCCAAGTGTCCAGTTCCGTCCAATGCAGTAGCGGATGTACTCTTAGGTGGGATGCTTCCTTCGAAATGCTTGAATAGAGGTCCCACATTTCTGGCGGTTGGTCTTTGTAGTCCCATTTAAACTCTTTGTCTCTTGGTGAAAAGTATCTTTCTTTTCCTCTGATTCCATGCTCGTCTCTGCGTATGGAGACTATTATGGCGTCAAACTTGTGTTGTTCAATTACTTTTTTCAAAACGTTCGTTTTAAGCTGAGTGCAACACTCAAGTTTGCCATTTTTAGGAGACATTCCAGCTTTTATGGCGTCCTCATTTCTTGCTACGATTAAGTTTAGATTCCACTTCTTTGCAATTTCCTCTCGGAACTGATAAATTTCTGGAAACATGTATCCCGTGTCCAAGTGTATCGCTGGAAAGGGTACTTTGCCGAAAAAGGCTTTTCTACACAACCACAAGCTTGCGGTTGAGTCTTTTCCCATTGACCAGAGAATGGCGAGGTTTTTGAATTCTGCTTTGGCTTCTCTGAGTATGTAGATGCTTTTTTCCTCAAGTTTCTGTAAATGTTCATCCATTGTTTTGTATCTCCGATTGTTGGCTGTTCCACCAAGTGTTTCATGTTTTTGTTATATAAATGTTGTGTAACTTAGCTATAGATGATATTTAAGTTATACATCATTTATATCCTAAGGCTTCAAGTCTTCTCTCAGCATCCCCCGACTCCAATTCAGGGAGAAACTTCCGAATAAGATAAATTATATACTCCGTTGAACTACGATAGCCCGACCCCTCTAAAGCCTTTGAAAGCCGCTTATACAACTGCTCAGGAATAGAAATGTTCACGTATCTAACCATGACTCATCAAGGATAAATTGAAAACATAGGTTAAAAAAGTTTATGCGTGCACAAAGGTATCCTACAAAATCGAGACTTTTAGTCCACATCAATATAGAATGAACTGAACTAGAATGAACTGAACGTGCGTGAGACGACACATTTTAACCTCGATTATTTTCTTCGCCCAATATGAGGAAAGAGAAAATCCAGACTTAATAGAGAATTAAAACATGACTCAAAGACCATGCGAAAAGCCTTATAGTCAACTAATTTAGTTTATGATTGAGGACCGCAAATGGACAAAACATACTTCCACAATCTTTTCCATCCAAAACTGGAAGAGCCAGTGTTTGTAGAAGGGCTCCCTGGATTTGGAAACGTAGGGAAGATTGCAGCTCGATTGTTGATTAAGCTTACTAAAGCCAAGCTCTTCACAGAGCTGTATTCTCCATCGCTTCCAGACTACGTCATTGTAAACGCAAACGGGATTTGTCGTCCTCCTCGCTACGAGTTTTACGCATCCTCAACTAGAAAACCAAGCTTCATTATCTTAACTGGAGATGCGCAACCATCTCTCAATGACCTCGTAGCCCATTACAAGTTATGCGGCGAAATTTTAGACTTTGCAGAAGAATATGGAAGCAAATTCATTATAACAATAGGCGGTGTTCCTATGCCAAATCCAGCAGGAGAAGTCTATGTAGCCGCCACCTCCAAAAAACTTGCCATAGAACTCATGGAGAAAGGCGCAGCATTATATGGAGGAGGAAGGATAATGGGTGCCACTGGTCTCTTACTCGGCATAGCAAAGAGTCGTGGATGGAAAGGAGCCTGCCTGTTAGGAGCAACAACTGGTCTCAAAGCCGATAAAAAGGCTGCTCTTTTGGTCTTCAATTTCCTTAAGAAAATGCTGAGAATAGAGACAGAAACAGAACTTTAAAGTGCGAGGTGGAGAAAGCGTTAAGAGCAAACTATAACCTATTCACTTGCTGAATGAGGGTGTTTGTATGGCGAAAAGAAGAGCAGACAGATTTTTCAAAAAATCTTGGCGCCGCATTGTACCTCTTCTCCTAATCATAGTGGGCATAGGTATTGCAGTAATTGCGTTGATAATTGTATGGCAACAAAATCCTGCTGCTTCTCCAAGAACGATAATTTTAAACCTCCTAGATCCTCCCTACATCATCGGGGCTGCTGTAGGCTTAATGGTTATAGGGCTGGTTGCGGCTTTCTTTATGTCATCAAAAGAGACTAAAAAAAGAAGTCTCAGAGCGTTTCTGATGCTTCTCGCGGCTTTTCTTGTGTTTGGTGGTCCCACATACTTAATGTACATTCTTAAAGAGGTGATTACCTCATATTCTCTTGTCGTTTTTTTGGGCTTAGCCTCCTTCATAGTAGGGTTGGTTCTCTTTATGCGTTTGATAAAAGAAAAATAGTTTTTCGTTGGATGAAATTGTTTGTATGGGTGGATAATGACAAAACATATAAGATATGTCTGTGGATATAGTTAGTATGCGGAGGGAGCCAGCATGCCCGAAGAATCCGAAGAGCCAAGAGCGCTCAAAGAACCTAAAGAACCAGTGAAAAGAACAACCGTCATCCTAGACGATGAAGAACGCAATTACATTGATGCACTTATTCGAGAAGGAAGAGAACCCGGCATCAAACCACTCATATCAAAAATGCTAGACATCTACCGCAGCATGATGATCTACGACTGGAAATATCCTGGAGAATACTACTGCGGCATCAGCCGTGTCGCCTTCATCAACGTTGAATTCATTAATACATTGCTTCAATATATTCCGAAAGAAAAAATGCGAGAGGTTGGTCAGAAAAGTGGGGAAGCCGCCAAAATTTCTATGGAAGCCACATTGAATATAAAAGCCGCTGACAGGGAGAAGTGGCCAGAAGTTTTTAAGCGTCTTCGTGTTCAAGGCTTTGGCGATTTTTATCTGCGAGATAAGTACATTATAATTAGGACGCCGTTCATCAATAATACTGAGGTGTTATGTGGTTTTTTAGAGGGGTTGCTTGCTGTTAAGTTGAAACCAAAAACTTTGACTCCTCCCCTTATTTTCGAGATTGGTGAATAGCTCATTTTTTTATTGATTAGAGTTCACGTGTAGTACACAAGCTAGATTGTACAAGTCAGATTCAGATTCTGAATTCATATGGTTTAAATGTCTTTCTAACAAAAGAAGTTCTATCAAACATCAAGGAGGAAATAACAGAAAATATAACAATTGGAAGGAACATTTATGCTTGCGGCATATGTGGATATATGCTTAACTATATACAATTTATGGGATGATATGTCGGAAATATACAAAAATCTTTATAATAGTGTCGGATATATTAAGAATAATGATATATGTC
>QMYO01000297.1 GCA_003662715.1 Candidatus Bathyarchaeota archaeon
GGACTAATGCGCAGGCCTTGAGAGCCTGTGGCCCTTTGTGGGCCGCGTGGGTTCAAATCCCACTCCCGGCGCTAAATTTGCACAAGTTTGTTTGTAACCCGAGACATGTTCAAAAAATCGGTTTAAATTTTCGGTTTTCATAAGCAAATCTTAATGGTAATATCTTCTCAAATTCTTTAATCAGACTAATGCTCGCTTGGAGCAAATTCGATTTCTGGAACATACGATATGCGCACTAAATGATAATGATGTTGAGTTGTAAATAAAGTTGACGAATTTATAGACGATTTTTTTCGTAATCTTTAAGTTTACTGTCAGTTAAATAATTTGTTGCTTGTTAGGAAGGAGAAGGGAAGATGAAAAAGGTGGTTTTAGGAATAATACTTGCACTGCTGTTAATGAATACTTTAGCAGTTGCATTTAATTTCGCCTCAGTTGGAGGTGAAGGTCAATCACTCACAAGAGTTGAAAAGGCAGTAAATTTCTTAATAAACTATCAGTTCAATCAAAGCTTAGGCCTTTGCCGGGAAGCTCCAAACGTAAAGCCGAATACATACTGGCTTGTTTCCGACAACCTCTGGGCTTGGAAGGCCCTCACAATAGCTAACGAGTCAGGAATCTCTGGTGCTATTGAAGCTGGAAGACTTGCTGGTTTGATTGAGGCAAAATTAAAAGAAAAAGCAGAGATTCATGATCTGCCAACAGATCCAGATGGATTTCCAGTAAGCTTCATGCATGAAGCAGTAATAGGTGACATAATTCCCACACCGAATCGCACGTGCACTCCAATACCGCTACAAAACAACGGTTATCAAGTATTAACCGAGATTTGCAATGGAACTGTTATAAATGATTGGATGAATTATTCTGATAGATTGTTATATACGGCACTTACGTGCCATTGGCAGGGAAATGATACAGCTGCAAGTTACTATTTTGAACTTGCTAAGACGATGTGGGATGGTATAGGAATTAACGATACCGCAACAAGGATTAATGGATTTTATGCAACATATAAGCTCGCATTACTCTTATACGCATCAAAAGTTCTTGGAGCCAAGCTGCCCTTTGAATTCGACCTTATCAAGAAGATTTACTCCCAACAAAGGGAAACAGACGGTGGAATAATAACCGACTACTATCTAAGCGGAAAGCCAGTAGAATATGCAGATGCAAACACGGAAACAACATCAATCGTCATAATCGCTCTGCTAACACCTCCAAGAACGACGATTGTTCCATATGATTATCTAACGATACAAGAAGCCATAAACGCTGCAAATCCAGGAGACACCATCTATGTAAAAAACGGAATATACCATGAACATGTAAGTGTAAATAAGGATAATTTAACGCTAATAGGGGAAGATCGAAGCGTCACATTCATTGACGGAGATAACACTATTAGATGCTTAATCGAGATAATGGCAGATAATGTTATTGTGAGTGAGTTTACAATACGGAATGCGGAAGCTACTGGTATTCGTTTGTACCAGTCTCAAAACACCACCATCTATGGTAACTATATTACTAATAACAAACAAATAGGTATTTCAATTGGGCATTCAAATGGAAATCGAATATACAACAACACCATTACAGGTCATGGATTTGGTTACAATATGCCGGGGATTTTTATCTGGGGTGATTCTCACAATAATAATGTTATGTTTAACAAGATAACGAACAACAATCGTGGAATAGAACTTGGAGAAGGGAATTACGGAATACCACATACTAACGTGGTTAGCTATAACTTGATATCCGATAATGAGGATGAAGGCATTAAATTATACCAATCCAACAATAACATTATCAACAATAATACAATAATTGATAATGACGAAGCAGGCATTTACCTCTATGAATCCAGTGGGAATAGTGTAGAAAATAATAACATAACTAAGAACGGAGGGGTTTATCTTGTTCGATCATTTGGCAACAGCATTGTTAATAATAGTGTAAGCGACAGCTATCGGGGGATATATCTTTCATGTGGTTCCAGCGGCAATGTTCTTACATTTAACAAAATGAACAATAATAAGTACAACTTCGGGATAACAGCGGATTATCCGGTGAGTGTCACACACTTCTATAATGATATCAACACTTCAAACGTGATTAATGGAAAGCCTATTTATTATTGGGTAAATGTGATGAATAAAGAAATACCGAGTGATGCAGGTTATGTTGCAGTCATAAATTCCGTGAACGTCACAATAAATGGGTTGAATCTGACAAACAACTATCAAAGCATTCTTCTTGCTTTCACTTCGCGTTCTGTTATAAGAAACGTTGATGTGAGCAATAATGTTCACGGAATAGATCTTGTATCCTCACATTGTAACATAATATATGACAGCGTATTCGTAAGTAACTCGGAAGGTATCGCGATGGGTATTTCTGGTGGTGGTTCAAATGAAAATATCATCAGGCATAATTTGATGTTCAACAATAGATACGGAATTTATCTGACAGAATCTAGTGAGAATACTATCAAAGAAAACGAAATAGTGAACGCGTATAAAGGCATATCGGTTAGCGGAGACCACAACGTTATTTATCATAATAACTTTAAAAACAACACAATTCATGCTGAAGAAGGGTTAGGTTCGACTGGAAACATTTGGGACAATAACTATCCATCTGGTGGAAATTATTGGGATGACTATGTGGGCGTTGACCGGGATAACGACGGTATTGGGGATTATCCATATTCCTTTGCAGGAAATAATGATAATTTCCCGCTTATTGCACCGATAAACATTTTTGAGGCGGGGACATTTAACAATTTGACTTATTACATCGACATAATCAGTAATTCCTCGACTTCAGACTTTTACTTTAATCCTAATGATGGAGCCTTTTTAAAGTTTAATGTAACTGGTGAAAATGGAACAAGTGGCTTTTGCAGAGTAACAATTCCAGCTGATTTGTTGTGGGTTGAAGATGGATGGATAATTACTGTAGGCGACCAACAAATAACAAACTACACCATAATCCCGGACGAAAACTTCACGTACCTATACTTCACTTACAACCACAGCACACAAACGGTTACAATTCAAGGAACAGGGGTCATACCAGAATTCCCATCATATATAGCATTGCTCGGACTCCTAATGTTGATAACAATTTCCTTAACCTTCGCGAAGAAAAAACGCTTCAAAAAGCGAAGACATAGACTAAGCTTCCCATTTCTTTACCTGCCTAACCTCAGCACTTTAAAATCTATCTCCGCTTATATTTCCTAGGACTTGTGCAAAAAACAAGGATTTAAACGTAGGTTTAAACCTACTCCCCGGCGCCAAACTTGCACAAGTTTTGTTTATTGTTTGTTAAATATGGTCAGCAGGTAATAGCGAGTTAGTAAGCTTTATATTGGTGTTACTTTCTATCTGATTTGTAATACGGGGCAGTTGATATGAATGTTCA
>QMYO01000298.1 GCA_003662715.1 Candidatus Bathyarchaeota archaeon
CCTACATAGACCTTTTTGACGGCTTGCTGAATGGACGTCCAGACATTACTTTAGATGTCCTCAAGCATGTGGCGCTTCCTGTAGTGGTAATAGTTGTAATTGATATAGCACTGCTAATTAGAGTTATGCGTTCTTCAATGCTAGAAGCACTCAGTAAGCCCTATACAATAGCTGCAAGAGCAAAAGGGTTGGATGAAAAAACGGTCATTTATAAACATGCAAGGAGAAACGCCCTAATTCCAGTTGTTACCTTATCAGGAATGCTCATTGCAGGCCTTCTTGGAGGATTAGTTATAACTGAAACAGTATTTGCATTCGGAGGATTAGGGCAATGGGCTGCACACGCTGCTATACAATTTGATATCCCTGCTGTTCTAGGCTATGCAATGTTAACTGCTTTCATGTATGTCATTGCAAACCTTATAGTTGATATTCTTTATGCGTTTATCGACCCAAGAATAAGGTTGGTGTAAAGCTTATGAGTACAAAAACTAGGTGGGAGAGACTTAAAACAGAATGGGCTCCTCGTATAGAAGAATGGAAATTTATACTCAGAAGAATCGGAGAATCCCCACTAGCAATTTTAGGAATAGCAATAATAGTGTTCTTCGTAATAATGGCATTTATGGCCCCCATATTGGCTCCTCCTCAAGGACGAAACCCATTTTTAATGCCCAACGACCAGGAACTCGCCTCCCTGACACCGCAACCAGTTCCTCCAACAACCAGACATATTTTTGGAACTATCATTAGCAATCAAGTAGCAGGCCAATATGATATTTATTATGGATGTATATGGGGAACAATAAGCGCCTTTCGTATAGGCATAATGGTAGTAGCCATTGCACTCATAATTGGGATAACAATCGGAACGATCTCCGCCTATTACGGCGGTATATTAGATGAGATTCTAATGAGATTCACGGACATAATAATCGCTTTTCCAGGACTTGTACTCGCAATGGCACTTGTAATCGCCTTTCCAACAATAATTCCATTAGATATAACTCAAATCATATTAATACTTTCGGCTGTTTTCGCAATAATATTTGCAGCCTTCAAGCCAGAAAGAAAATTTGTTCTACCAACTATAATAATATTGGTAGTTACTCTTTACTTTTATCTTAATAGTCCCATAATCCTATCAATAAACCTATCAAAGCTTGATAAAGTTTTAATCTCCTTGTCGCTAGTTGGCTGGCCAAGCTACGCAAGGCTCATTCGCGGAGAAGTCCTAAGAGTTAAAAATGAAGACTATGTAGAGGCTGCAAAAGCTGCAGGATGCTCCGACCTTAGAATAATTACTAAGCATATTCTTCCAAACACAATCTATCCCCTACTAATAGTTTCGACGCTTGACATAGGCTCTATAGTACTGACAGCAGCTGCTTTAAGCTTCCTCGGAATAGGAGCTGAACCTAACTATGCAGATTGGGGCAATATTATCAGTATGAGTAGAAATTGGGTAAGTACGCCCGAGCTTCTAGTACAATTTTATCACACATTTCTAATTCCAGGAATATTTATAACCCTATTTGTCCTAGGCTGGAATCTTCTAGGAGACGCCCTAAGAGATGTGCTAGATCCTATGATAAGGAGGAGATAAAAATTGACTAGTAAAAGCTCAACAAGACTGAAGGATTCGCTAGTAGAAGTTAAAAATTTAGTAGTAAGATTCTACACCTACGCCGGAATAGTTGAAGCTTTAGAGGGAGTCAATCTCCACATAAGACCTGGAGAAATACTTGGGCTGGTAGGAGAAACTGGATGCGGTAAAAGCGTGACAAGCTTTTCAATTTTGCAGCTTGTCCCTCCCCCAGGTAAAATCGAAGGAGGAGAAATATACTTCAACAAAGATGGAAAAGTCTTAAACATAAGGAAACTCGATGAAGATTCAATAAGAAAAATCAGGGGAAAAGAAATAGCCATGGTCTTTCAGGAGCCGAGGGCATACCTAAACCCTGTATATACTATTGAAACACAAATTGGAGAAGCTCTATTGACTCATAGAAGGGAAGAATTCCTGAAAAGAGCTATTGAGACTCTTGAAAAGACCGGGAAAGGATCAAGTTTTGAAAGAAAAGTTTACGAAAGAATGCTTAAAAAACCAAAATCAATAATGACTAGAATCATGGCTAAATTCTGCTCCAAGAAAACTCTGAAGGAGGAAATAAGAAAAGAAGTAATTGATCTTCTTAGGAACGTTGAGATAGCGGATCCCGAAAGAGTAGCAAAGATGTATCCCTTTGAATTAAGCGGGGGGATGGCACAAAGAGCTGTTATAGCGATGGCTCTTTCATGTAATCCTATGATGCTCATAGCAGATGAACCAACGACTAATTTAGATGTCACCGTCCAAGCTCAAATATTAAAGCTTATACGGCAACTTAGAGAGAGATTTAAGTCTTCAATCTTATACATAACCCATGATTTAGGAGTTATAGCTGAACTATGTGATAGAGTCGCCGTTATGTATGCTGGCCGTGTGGTTGAATTAGCAGACGTTTATGAGCTGTTTAAAGATCCTTTACATCCATACACTAAAGCCTTGCTAGAATCCATTCCTAGGCCCGGTCAAGAATTTAAATCAATCCCTGGAACAGTCCCAAATCTCATAAATCCACCTAAGGGATGCAGGTTCCATGAGAGATGCCAATATGAAATGGAAATTTGTCGAAAAGTTAAACCTGAATTCATTGAGGTTAAGAAAGATCACTTTGTTGCATGCCATCTTTACGGAGGCTTAAAATGAGCAGTTTAATCTTTGTTAGAAACTTGAAGAAATATTATCCTATCATTGGAGGGATATTTAAACGCAGAATAGCCTCTGTAAAGGCTGTTGATGGTGTCACTTTGGCAATTCGTAGAAGAGAGACTTTCGGTTTAGTAGGGGAGTCTGGCTGCGGTAAGACAACCTTAGGCAAAACTATTCTTAGACTTCTTAAACCTGATGGAGGCAATATATTTTTTGGAGCTCCGCAAGAAGTTATCAATGAAATAATAGAGCTTGAAAAGACTAATCCTAAATCGAAAAGGCTTAAAAAAATGAGAGAAGAATATGATTTGGCTACTTTTTCTGGAGCAAAACTTCTTGAACTTAGAAGGAGAATGCAGATTGTTTATCAGGATCCTACTACTTCACTTGATCCTAGAATGCTTGTTAAGGATATAGTGGCTGAGCCTTTGGTTGCTCAAGGGATTGCTAAGGGAGAAGAGGCAAAAAAATTAGTTTTGGAAATTTTGGAAAAGGTTGGTTTAGGCGAACAGCATCTTTATCGTTTTCCCCATGAGTTTAGCGGAGGACAGAGACAGAGAATTGCGATAGCTAGGGCGTTAGTATGTCGACCTGAATTCGTCGTGCTTGATGAGCCAACATCTTCGGTTGACGTTTCTGTGAGGGCGCAACTTCTTAATCTCTTTAAGGATCTACA
>QMYO01000299.1 GCA_003662715.1 Candidatus Bathyarchaeota archaeon
GAGAGATTCACTTCAAGCCTTTCCAAACTGAGCGCTAAATCACCCTTTCTCTTTTTTCAGCATGCTTCTGCAGTCGGGTATATAACTTTTTTCTACTGGAACGTGTACCATTTCTTTGTCTGGTATAGTTTAGCTCTTTTAAGCGTGTTTGTTATAGCCTAATCTCTGCAGCGCTTGTAATAGCTGGATGGATTAAAAACCGTAAAGATTTCCTAGTTTTCAAAAGTGATGTAGCTACTACCATAAATCTCAATAAAGCTTATACTAATCAACGTTAAGTATGAGAGCAATAAAGTAACCCTAGTATGAGAAGGGCAGGTGAAGACTTGGGTAAAGTACGACCGGAGCGAGTGAAGAGAGTAGCTAGAGAATTAATAAGAAGATATCCAGACAAATTCACTACCAATTTTGAAGATAACAAAAAACTCGTTGGAGTCCTCATAGAAACTCCTTCAACTAAATTAAGGAACCGCATTGCAGGTTACATAACCTCATTAATAGTTAGCATGCAACCAGCACAAACAGAAGAAATGGAATAATGCTTTTTAAACTGGATAAGCTAAGTGTTTTTCTTGGTCATTTATAATCTTCTCATACCTTGATGAATTCTCTTGGATAGCGGGTTAAGACCTCTGATTTCGTCTCTGTAACCAAAGCTATGTCTTCCATTCGAACTCCTCCTGCATTCGGCATAAAAACTGAGCTCTGAAAAAGCGAAACAACACTGTTGGATTTGAACTCGATGTTTGCGTTTTTAGGCATGATAAAAGGTTCCTCCTCGAGTTGTAAACCTATAGAATGACCAAGAAGATATGGGAAATATTTTGCATAGCCGCCTTTTCGAAATATCATGCGGACAGCTTTGTTAATCGTTCCAATAGTTATACCTTCCTTGAGTATGTTGAAAGCTGTTGATTGAGCTTCCAGCACAGTTTTGAACAAGTCCTCTTGCGATTGATTAGAGGTTCCTACTATACATGTTCGGCAGATATCGGAACAATAGCCTCCATATACGGCTCCGATGTCTATAACTACTAAATCATTTTTTTCTATTCTTTTTTCGCTCGCATAGGGATGGATGAACAGCGTTCGTTTTCCAGACGCAACTAATGTTGGATGCCTTAACTCCCAAGAGCCTCTTTTCTTCATCTCATACTCTGCCTCAGCAGCGACCTCGATTTCTGTTGCTCCAACTCTTAACGCCTTAACCGCTGCTTCCATTCCGTAATCTGAAATTTCAGCGGCTTTCCGAATAAGCTTAATTTCTTCGTCTGACTTGACAAACCGTAGCATGGTTAACATGCTTGATACATCTACGATTTTTGCGTTAGGAGCTGTCTTTTGAATGCTGGTTTTCAACTCTTCGAATTCGCTGAAATATGGGTCATCAACACCAACTGTAATATTTGAAGTGGTGAGCTCTTTCAAAATCTCTGCTACTTTATGCTCTTTTGCTTCGATGGGAAGGCAGCTTACATAATTGATATTTTGAATCTTAGATTGCTCTTTAGCTACTTCGATGTCTAGCCAAAGTACAATCATTACTGGTTCCTCGTCAATTGGGAGAACAAGTGTTCCACAAGTATGTAAGGTGGGGTCAGTAACTCCGCTTAGATATTGGAGGTTGTCGGCGCCATTGAGAACTAGAACATCGATGCTGTTTTTCTCCATTAGTTTTCTGGTTTTGCTTAATCTTTCTTTCCAAATATTCATGTTGAGCACAAGATGTCTAGGATGCATTTAAAACTTGCCTTTAATCTTTATCGCTCTTTCCTCTGTTTTAGCGACATTTCAGTAGGCTTAAAGGTGAAATTGACGCTTTGTTTTCTAGAATTCAAGTTTAAGCTTCTGCTTGTTAAAGGTAAGTAATGCTTTAAAATTTAAATTGTTAACGTATCTACATTATAGTCTTAGGAGGGTAGGACATGGTCCATACTGGATTGTCTAGATTGTTTAAAAGGATTTTTCCGCGCGCAAAATGGAGATGCTTAGAATGTTATGCTTTCCAAGAGACTCGCCTTTTGAAGCCTAAGAACTGGGTGAAACGAAAAACCCGTGATGGCAATACTTTAATTTTCTGCAGTAAGAAGTGTATGAAAAAATGGTTTGGTGAAAACACAGATTAACTATTCATTCATTTATTCACTTAAAACATGTCTGTTTTCAATTTACAGCCTACAATGAAACAGAAAGAAACAGTCACCGAACAACCTTCCCCATTCCCATTTTTGCAACGTTCCTCGCAACGCAGATAGGCACTATGTACACGTATGTATTAAAGTGCCTCGAAAATGGGTTAAGTTTTTAAGAGCTTATATCATCCGTTAGGTTTAAATTAAACTCGCTGAAAGTTGTAGAAGGGAGTTTTAATGGTTGATGTGTGGCTTCCTTATGGAAAAACCGAGGTTTGCGCAAGAATTCCCACTAGAAACTTCTTAGGCTATATAGAACCGAAAGAAAAACCTGGAGTAGCAGACCCTCGGGCTGAAGTTGAAAGGGCTTTAAAAAAGCCCATAGGAACTGGACCATTAAGTGAAATTGCAAAACCCGGCGACACTGTAGCAATAGTAGTGAATGATGCAACTCGGTCAACTCCAAGCTACCTTATGCTTCCTCCATTGTTAGATGAACTAAATCAAGCGGGCGTAAAGGATGAAAACATCACTATCATCTTTGGATGCGGCACTCATCGTGCTGTAAGACCCGACGAGATGAAGAAACTTGTAGGCGAAGAAGTTCTGGAAAGAGTGAAAGCTGTAAATCACGACCATAAAGCTGATGATTTAGTTTACATAGGCAAAACCGCTAAGTTCGGAACAAAAGTTTATGTGAACAAGATTTTCGCTGAAGCAGACCGCAGAATTCTAACAGGAGGCGTAGAATTGCACTATTACGCTGGATATGGCGGAGGTAGAAAAAACGTTTTGCCCGCTGTTTCAGGCGCAGAAACCATTCAAAGCAACCACGCTATGCTTTTGAGCCCTAAGGCTAGGACAGGTGTGTTAGAGGGTAACCCTATTCATGAAGACATGATGGAGGCAGCGAAGCTTGCTAAGGTTGATTTCATCTTGAACATAGTTACCAACAGCAAAAATGAGCTGGTAAAAGCGTTTGCAGGAGATTTAGAACAAGCCTTCTATGAAGGAGTGAAGCTTGTAGATGCAATGTACAAAGTGCCCATTGAACGGAGAGCAGACATCGTCATTGTGAGCCCAGGTGGTCACCCGCTTGACATCAATCTTTACCAAGCTTACAAAGGAGTTGACAATGCGCTCGACGCAGTGAAGAGAGGAGGAGTCATAATTTTGTTAGCGGAATGTCCTGAGGGGCATGGTCACGATGTCTTCTACGAGTGGATGACGAAGTTTAACAGCGTGAAGGAAATGGAGAAGAACATTAAAAGGCATTTCCGCCTTGGAGGACATAAAGC
>QMYO01000300.1 GCA_003662715.1 Candidatus Bathyarchaeota archaeon
AGATATGAATGTAAAAGAGGGGATGAAAAGTGCACATACAGATGAAAAGCGTACCCATAGGAATTGTCGCCTTGCTATTGGCTGCTTCAATAGTATCGACGGCTGCAGCACTTACTATAAGAGTCTTACAGATCGAACGGATCAATGTGTGGAGCGGACAGATCCAAGACACTGATTTTACAATCACGAGGATAGAAACAAAGATCAAAGGCAAACATCAAATTGAGATAACGTTGACAATAAAAAACAATGACGAATCTAATCAACATACAGGCGAAATCGTGGTCCAACTATTGGACCGCAACGGTGAAGTCATAGTGGATGGAACAGCGAATTTACAAGTAGAAGCTAAAGGCACAATAAAGCAGAAATTTAAATTCCACAAGGAAAACCTTGTCAGCCAGTACGCCCAATTGATGGTTGTGATAACGCAAGAGAAATAAAACCTGACACGGATCAATGCAAGCGATGAAACAAGTGGA
Organism: Candidatus Bathyarchaeota archaeon; assembly: GCA_003662715.1. Next base: position 483 of record QMYO01000300.1, read on the forward strand.
TCCAGCTATGAACGTTATAATTGTCACGCTGACGCTCAAAATTAGACGAAGGGCGCCAATCAAGTTCCTTAGAGGAGATGTTCATTGAGTTTCTCAATAAGAAACAGAAACAAAATGCTGTGTTGCGCCTTTAAGAACATAGTTAACAATACTTTTGGACCTTCTTTCTTATCAGTATTGGATTTTCACATAAAAAGAAAAACTGGTTTTGACTTTTTTGAATCGATTTTACGTGTTCCGGATAGAGCTTATTATGCACTTTTAGATTTTTTCAAAGGCGAAATTGGCTGTCTGTTAATGTGGGAAATTCTGATCAAGAAGATTTGCAAAGATAGGCTTGAGGCACATGCCCAGGCGATACTGATTCTGGAGAGCTTAAAAAGAGGGGATTGTAAAGCAATTAACATCTTTTTATCGAATTTACTTAAATAAAGAGGCTGTTTAAAATCTGAGAAATTGTTGAGTGCACTGATATCTCTTTCTTCCAATCAATATTTTTTCAATAATTCTCGTAAAGGTCATCAATGAAGAAGAATCCAAGTGAACACTCGTAGAGAGAGTTGCACCATAAAGTAAAGAAAGTACTTTTCAAACGTTTTCGTTAAAAGTTTTGAAATTTCTATGCTGCTTCTACAATTAAGATTAAACGTAACTCAAGAACATCCATCTTCTAGCCTCATTTGAACATACCAACTGACATAGCGACTAAAGTTGCCTCCTATTCAGATCCTTTTCAACGATGTAATAGAGAGAACATTCGTCAGTCAGTTTTTGTCTAAAAATATGTTTCTTTTTACTTTTCAATGCATAGAACTCGGAGTATCTCACATTTCTAGATTATTTGTGGGGGTGAAGGGAGACCATATCAAACTTTTTCCATTTTGAGGCATCCGGATTATACATCGTCCTTCACCCACTCCACTTTTTAGGGTTTTCGCCGTTTTAATCCTTAAAAGTTTATGAATGTGTGTTATGTTTTTTCATTCCGGCTTAAAATTGATGTTATCCGATTACACTTTTGTAGTGTCTCCTTCTACACTTGGGATTATACCATTTTGAGTAGCATTTATGATCTCGTGAAAAAGTTCGATTAATTCTTCAGTTCCGTTTATTCCGTCCCTCATAACGATGCTCTTCATGTCGGATGGATTATAATAATAATCGGGGTCGTCTCTAAACCTTAATGCTATATCCATCATGCCGCATAGATCATCTAAAATATTCTTGTAGCAATCATCTAGTCGATTTATCATGTTCAGGTATTTTTGAGTTTGAATATGAATCGCAACAGTCAATACAGTTGAACCGGACAACAACATAAGCAACAATACTGGTAAAGAAGTAAGTTTCATTCCGGATGCCTCGGATGCTTTGTCGCAAATATATTTTCTCTTTTTGGTTAAATATATGATTAACGCGATTAAATGATAAGGCGCTTGGAAAAGCCCGATTCGAGTAGATAAAAAGTTAATATGACAAAACGTCATCAATTTGATTACAAAAATCATATAGTTAGGCGCCATTTAGATCTTGATATTCTGTTAACAAATCCTTTTTTGCTTAAGATACACAAGGCTCTATAAACATTCTGCCTATGACTTCTTGTCTCTCTTGCGAGTTCAGAGCATGTCCAATCTCTACGGTAATTGTACATTACAATGAAGATTTTAGAAGCTAAAACACCGCAGTCCAGAACTTTGAAAAGTAAGCTACACAAATTATGAATGCCGAGTAAATAATGCTCAGCCAGCTCATAAACAGTATGCCTCCGAATGATCTCAAGAATCTGAGAATCGCGGTCGGAAGACAACGCTTAATCTTCCAAGAAAACTGAATTAATGAATAAAATGGTCAGGGCTGTTTACAATCTATTTCCACACATATCACCCAAAGGTTATTTTATAATAGGGGCGGCAGGCGATCCTCTATTCCATATCTGTTGTCTCGTTGAGTATTTTGGTTGCTTCGTCCATTAGTCGGGTTGATTCTCCATTTTTCAAGGTGAATGTGTGAAGTCCAGACTGAAATTCTTCTTCAACTATGCCTAGACGTGCTAGCTTTCTTAGGTGTTTGATGCATATGCCGTTACTTACCCTTGCATTTCTTGAGATAGCTGATATATTGAGCCTTTTATTCCTCTTCATAACCTTGAATATTCTGAGACATACTCTTGAAGATAGACACTTATGAAAGAGTACGAGTTCTCTGGCCGTTAACTTGAAACTTGTCTCAGCCATAAACTCGTCCTCCACGATTTGACTTTTCAGTTATGCTAATAAAACTTCGGCACGTTTCAATAACGGGGGGTCCCCCATTTTCAGACAGATTTCTTAACTTTATCTTCCTCGACACCTATCAATAATACTGTAAAGCTTCTTTGAGAGTTCTCTCTAAAATCTCCTTAAGTCTATCAAAGGGGTATTCCATACCCACAAATATCTCTCCGTTCTTTTTATAAAGGAGAACATAACCATCTGTTGAAAGATCTCTAAGGTAGGTAGTCACTGAGTTTATGCCTTCAGCCTCACTTTCGCTTTGTTCACAAACTATCCTATATGAAGAATAAGTTTCATCCAAGCTTAGGTAAGGTTTTCCGCTTGCCTCTAATCCTTCGATAACTGCCTTAAGAAGAAGCTGCTTATGCAAGCTAAGTTCTCCAGGATATATAGCTCCGTTAGCACCCTTCGGTATGCTTGCGTGAACCATACGTACATGCTCAGCTCTCACCGAGTCCGCAAGGTTAAGCTCAGCTATATTTCCTGCCCCGAGCATAAGCTCCAAAGCGTAGCGGACTCCACCGTAACCCATGGAAATGTTAGCTATAAAGTCAATTAAATCATCTGAGATCGCACCAAGCAAGAAGGCCTCCTCGGCCCTGTATGACACTATATCTCTAACCTCTGAGAGTTTGTAATCGTCAAGTCGAACAGCTAATGTGCGTCCTAAGG
>QMYO01000301.1 GCA_003662715.1 Candidatus Bathyarchaeota archaeon
CTCTTACAACTTCGAGGAATTCATAAAAAACGCTAAACTGCCCATATTAGTTGATTTTTGGGCTGAATGGTGCATGCCATGTAAAATTATGGCGCCAGTTATGGAAGAGCTGGCACAGGAGTATGCTGAAAAGGCAGTATTTGCGAAGTTGAACGTTGATGAAAATCTAGAAGTAGCCAGCCGCTACAACGTGATGAGCATACCATTATTCATAATATTTAAAGAAGGACGCCCGGTTGAAAGAATAGTTGGCGCAGTGGGACGTGGACCACTAGAGGAAGCTTTGAAGAAACAGCTTTAGATGTTACAAAATGGAAAAAGAATTAATCAACAAATTTCTAGAAAAAACAAACATATTCGCCGTGGTAGGAGCCAGTAGAGACCCTTGAGAAATATGGTCACCAAGTGTATAAAGACCTGAAGAAAGCAGGATACAAAGTGTATCCAGTGAACCCTAACGCCAAAGAAGTTTTGGGCGACAAATGTTATCCAGACCTTAAGGACTTGCCAATAAAGCCAGATGTTATCAACGTTGTGGTTCCGCCGAAGGTTACAGAGGAAATAGTTAAGATGTACAAGATGCTGGGAATCACAAAGGTGTGGATGCAGCCTGGTTCAGAATCGGAAAGTGCTATTAGGTTTTGTCGCGAAAATGACATCGATGTTGTCTATGGAGTATGTGTCATGGTTGAACGTAGAGCTAGAACGTAAGAATCGCTAAAAATTTTTGTGTCAAGGTCAAAGTTTTTTGGAAATGCTTAAATATGACTTATGTCATAGAACATCTGGAAAGTCATAACGCAGTTATAAGCCCCGAAACTGTTGAGGTTCTGACGAAAGCTCTCCTTTCAGAAGCAGTTTTTAGTTTTCCCCTCCAACTCCTTCGACAACCTCAACAGCGGGAAAACATCTCTAATTATTCCATCTTAGATTATATAAGTTCAATCTTTATTAATGAAAACCGTTTTAGAACGTGAACAAGGGGCTGTCGGCTAGCTTGGTCTAGGCTCCGAGACTTGGGCTCTCGGGACCCTGGTTCAAATCCGGGCAGCCCCACCAACTACTGCTCATAGAAGCATCTTTAGTAAGTCAGCTTTTGTCACAATACCAATAACCTTCCCTTTTTTCGATACTAATACTGCTGGATAAACCTGAAGAAGACTTGAGATTAGCGATAATGGAGCGTTTTCTCCAACCTGTGGAAAAGTTTCGTTCATTACCTCTCCCACAGATAACAGAGATATTTGGCTTAAGTCTTTACCAGCTGAGACTTGGCTTAGAATTGTCTTTTCTGATATGCTTCCAACAGCGTGTTCTCCATCAAAGACGGGAAGTTGAGAGTAACCGTGTTCCATCATTAAACGCACAGCCTTAGAAACTTTATCGCTTCTCTGTACACTCACGACTTTCTTGTGAACTATTTCTTTGACATGAACTTCTCTTTTCATCTCTAACTGGTTCAACACGTCAATTATAGCCTTAACCTTAGTATAAGATGGTTCGGTCTTCCCAGATTCCAGCTTAGCGATTAAAGATTGACTTACTCCTGCTAACTCCGCCAATTTTTTTTGTGTTAGACCCAGCATTTTTCTCTTTCGAGCAATTTCTTTGATGGAAGGTAGCATGCTTTAAAGCTTGTTTGCGCAGTCATATATTCCTTTTGGAATAAAATTTTCAGAAAAATATTAATTGTGAAATTCCCATGTACTTGAAGCTGTTATGGAGGTGCCAAAGTTAACCCATATCAAAGGCTTGAAATGCAGAGAGTGTGGCAGAGAATATGCTGCAACAAAGATTTACGTCTGCGAAGATTGTTTCGGACCGCTTGACGTTGTCTACAACTACAATTCCATAAACATTGACAAGAAGGAGCTCAGAGATAAGCCGAAAACGATTTGGCGATATTTTGAACTGTTACCAATAGAAGACCCGTCAAATATTGTAGATTTAGGTGTAGGATACACAATTATGCACAAAGCTGATACGTTAGCGAAGACTTTAGGATTGAAAGAAGTTTACGTGAAAGACGACACTGTGAATCCTACCTACTCATTCAAAGACAGACCCGCTGCAGTTGCAGTTTCTAAGGCAGTAGAGTTTGGTTCAAAAGCGGTTGGATGTGCCTCTACGGGTAATTTAGCCGCAGCCACAGCGGCACATGCAGCGAAAGCTGGGCTCCCCTGCTACATCTTTATTCCAAACAGCATCGAGTTAAACAAGATTGTGCAAGCCACAGCTTATGGAGCAAACATGATCGCTGTGAAAGGAACCTATGATAACGCTAATGTACTTGCAGCTCAAGCCGCTGAGATATATGATTGGGCGTTTGTGAACATTAATGTTCGTCCCTATTATGTGGAAGGGTCGAAAACCCTTGCCTTCGAAACTTGTGAACAACTGAACTGGAATCCCCCAGATCATGTCATAGTGCCCGTGGGGAGTGGAGCTCTTTTAGGCGCTATTCGTAGGGGTTTCGATGAGTTCAAGAAGCTGGGTCTTATTGAAAACTCTAAGATTCGGATAACGGGTGCCCAGCCGCATGGTTGTTCTCCAGTGGCGGATGCTTTCAAATCAAACCGTGATGAAATATCTCCTGTTGAGCAGCCAGATACGATAGCTAAGAGTTTAGCTGTAGGCAACCCGGGAGACGGAGTGTATGCTTTGAAGAATATAAGGGAAACTGGGGGCGTAGCGGAGTCTGCGACTGATGAGGAGATAGTTGAGGCGATTAAGCTTCTTGCAAAAACTGAGGGGATTTTTACAGAGACAGCGGGTGGAGTTACGATAGCTGTGTTGAAAAAACTTGCAGAGTCTGGAGTGGTTTCAAGTGATGAAAAAATCGTGTGTTATGTGACTGGGAATGGGTTGAAGACACTTGAATCTATTCTTGAATATGTTCCTAAGCCCGTTGAGATTGAGCCTAGTTTGGAAGCGCTTACAACATTGCCAACGTTAGGAGGTGCCTAAATTGGCGAAGGTGAAAGTGGTTTTTCCGTCTGTGATAGCGAATGTAACAGCTGGTGAAAGGGAAATTGAAGTGTCTGCTTCAACACTGCGTGAAGTCATTGATAGACTTGTGGCTAAGTATGGTGATGCAATTAGAGATAGAATTTTTGACTCTTCTGGAAATCTTAGGAAACTCTTGAATTTCTACGTGAACGGAAAAAACGTAAGTTTTCTAAAACAACTGGAGACTCAGCTGAAAGACGGCGATAAGATTTTAATTCTTCCCACAGTGAGCGGAGGCTAACTGATTAGTAGAGAAAGCTTCGATATTCTACCACTTCTACAGCGCCCTCTTTCAAAATTTTCTGCTTAAGTTCTTCCAGCTTACACTTACACCTAGAAACATCAGCTATGGCGAACCACTCCGCCGATTCTCCTCTCCGCAGAGTCCTTGATTCGCTGGATAATAA
>QMYO01000302.1 GCA_003662715.1 Candidatus Bathyarchaeota archaeon
AAGGATGAAAAAAGAAGAAGAGTAAACCCTAAAACAACGGAGGAAGACCCTTGGAAGACATCCTAAAAAACCTTGAAGAATACCAAAAAAACGTAAAAGAATTCTTAAACAACACATGGTGGCTAATAAGCAAACCACCAATAATAAACGTAAAAGAACCCAAAGTAGAAAACAAAAAAATAAAATTTATAGATAAGGAAGAATACATACCAGAAGCAATAGAAATACTCAAAAAGAACCTACAACTTTTAGAAAAAATAAAAAACGAAAACCTAAAAGCCAAAATAATCGAACAAACATACAACAATTTTCTACACATAAAAAACTACATAAAAAACCTAATCCAAGCAGACAAACTAATAGAAAAACTCGACAAAACAAAAGAAAAAATAGAGCAAATAAAAACACTACCAGACACACCAAAACAAATAAACCTAATATTTCTAATCGCATCACGCCTAATACTAGACATAAAAAACCTAGCAATTGAAGGAAAACCCGTAGCACACCTAAAAACTAAAGTAGAAGAAATAGAAAAAATAGTAGAGAAAATCTATCAAAAAACAATAACAATAGAAGAAACTCCCCCCATACAAAAAGAAGAAGAAACGAGAGAAATATCGGAAATACCAGAAGTTACAGAACCATCAGAAGAAATAGCTAAAAAAGCATTAACAATCCTGGAACAATACGATATCTTGCTAAGTGGCAAAAAATACTACGAAAAAATACTAAAAAGACTGAATGAAACAATAAGGTCAGGAGAAACAGAATTTTCGGTCGAAGACATACCAGAACAATACATACTAGCTTTCACAAACCTATACCAAGAATACAAACCAAAATATAACCCGCAGACCAAAACCATAAAAATAACCCAATAACCACAACCAAACCCAAATCGCACAAACCATGCAAACACCATAACACAACTTCACACAATATATAAGCCAACATATAGGTGTCAAACTTGAGCATAGAACAAATATTGGAAAACCAAGGCATAAAAATAGTCAAACTCATCGGAACAGGTATGTGCGATGTCTATGAAGCAACATGGAACGGCAGAAAAGTCGCAGTAAAAGTACCAAGAATAGATCCGAAGAAAACTCTCAAAAAAGAAGAACTAGAACCACTACTAAGAGAAATAGAAGTATGGAAGGGCTGGAACCACCCAAACATAGTAAAAATCTACCAAACACGAGAAAAACCAATACCACACATAATAATGGAATACTGCCAAAAATCCCTAAGAGACCTCATACAAAAAGGACCAATACCCTCAGAAAAAACAATAAAAATCATAACAAAAATCCTAGACGCACTAGAATACGCCCACCACTACGGCGTAGTGCACCGCGACATAAAACCAGAAAACATCTTAATATGCAACGATGAACCCAAGCTAACCGACTGGGGAATAGCAAAAATAATGATAAAAACAACCACAAAAACAGGACAATACATGACAATGCAATACGCAGCACCAGAACAAATAGACAAGAAAAAATTTGGCGAAATCGACTGGAGAACAGACATATGGCAAATAGGATGCCTACTATATGAGATGCTCACAGGTGAACCTCCTTTTCAAGCAGAAAACCCACTAGAACTAGCAATAAAAATAACAACCGAAATCCCTAAAAAACCAGAAAAAATCCCACAAAACCTATGGGAAATAATAGAAAAATGTCTTAGCAAAAATAAAGAAAAAAGATGGCAAACAACAACAGAACTAAAAATCGCACTACAAAAAACAACACGAACTTTTTCATTTACAATAAGTAAGATGCCAAGAATAACAATAAGCCACATGTTTACATTCACAGGTCACAAAGACGAGGTGTTGTCTGTTTGTTGGAGTCCCGATGGGAGATACATTGCAAGCGGTTCTGAGGACAGCACTGTTCGCATTTGGGATATTTTCACTGGGAAACTGTCTAAAAAACTATTTGAACATCCTTACGGGACGCATAACTGTGTTTCTTGGAGTCCCGATGGAAAATATTTAGCCAGCGGCAACAGTTATAAAACAGTTATGGTTTGGGAGGTTACTACAGGAGATCTTGTAAGAACGCTTAAGGGTCACGAATGGGATGTTAATTCTGTTTGTTGGAGTCCCGATGGAAAATATTTAGCCAGCGGATCTTTTGATGGCACCTTTCGTATTTGGGATGCGTCTACAGGAAAGTTGTTAAAAACATTTGTAATCTACGAGAAAGATCTAAAGCTTTTTACAGTAAATCCAATAACAGAATATCCTATAGGGACTGAGGATTTTGACGTAACTTGCATTACTTGGAGCCCAAATGGAAAATACATTGCATGCGGCCTTGGTGAGGACTGCACTATTAGGATTTGCGACGTTTCAGCGGGAAGACAAATAAAAATCTTTAAGCATTATACATATACCTGCTCTAGTGATGTTGTTGCTTGGAGTCCCGATGGAAAATATATAGCTAACACCTGTGAAGACGGCATAGTAATATGGTACTTTCCAACAGAGAAAATACTAAAAACCTTAAAAGGCGATTTTGAATGTGTTTGTTGGAGTCCTGGTGGAAAATATCTAGTAAGTGGAAGTAGAGACGGTGAAATTTACATTTGGGATGTTTTTGCGGGTGAAGTGGTTAAAGCGTTTAAAGGCCATGAAGGCGATGTGTTGTCTGTTGCTTGGAGTCCTGGTGGAAAATATATTGTTAGTGGGTCGAGTGATTCGAATATAAGAGTTTGGGAAGTCAACGTATTCCTTTAGCTTTGAAGTGGTTTTAATTTGTTTTCATGATCCCATGGTATACGCCGGTCGAAGTAACATTTTTCACGTTAGCCTTCCCAAAACAATATAATTAAAAACACCTAGGAAAACAAGAGACAAAAATGAAAGAAATCATGTTGGATTTTACATACGTTTTAAGGGAAAATCTATTAAAGAAGTTGGATGCGAAAGGAAAATTAAAACTAGAAATTTCAATGTTTCAAAGGATAAGTATGAACGTATACAAAGTAAGAGTATGAAAGTATGAACGAGACTAAAGAGACTTAAACATCCAAACATAGTATCTCTACTGAAAAATCTCACCCAGATTTCTCTTGATTGTGTTAGAGTACTGCGAAAATGGAAGCTCTTAAAGTATCTTAAAAAAATGCAGGTAAATTACGTGTAAAAACAAGCTTGGAAATAATGATGCCAATTGTAGACGCAACAGCCTACATCCGTAAACATCATAATTCATGGAAACCTGAGAACATATTATTACAAAATTAATACCAAACCATCAGCCTTCGGAGTAACCAAAGTAATGAAAACAGTCTCAAAAATCATATCCACTTTACATAAACTGGGATATGCTGCGCTAGAACAAATAAACTAGAATCTAGGCCCAACAGAGCCGCACACAGATATAT
>QMYO01000303.1 GCA_003662715.1 Candidatus Bathyarchaeota archaeon
CTCTAGTGAGCTTCGTAGAAAAAATACTTAAAAGAGAAATGCATTCATAAATTTGAAATGGTCAGAGCTGAAAATTTAATAGTAAAGGCTAAATGCTTTATCCCTATTCCGCCAAATCCTAAAAATATCCTTAGTCTCAAAAGTACAATAACTTCGCTTATGGTTGATAAAGGATTCGAACCTGAAAATCCCACCATTAGTGGCCCCACCGCAGGCGATGCTGGAGTGTATTATACCTTTACCGCCTGCACGACTGATCCTGAAGGCGATAATGTTCGGTATCAGTTTGATTGGGGTGATGGTTCGGTAACAACAGGCTGGTACGCGTCTGGCACCGAGGTTTCGCTATCCCACTCGTGGAGTTCCTCTGGAGGCTATGTTGTAAGGGTCAGAGCCCGGGATGTTTATGGGGCATGGAGCGGATGGTCTGGACTAGTTGTAGTTATTGGCGAAGCTTGCCCCTATGTCTACGCTTGGAACGGCTCCGCCTATGTCCTCGACAATAATGTTTTAGTCGAGTCTGAGGTTAGCAACGGCTCAGATGTGGAAGACTTTTATAAGCTTGAGCAAGCAATGGCTCCATACTATGCTGGTGACCACTTTTCAGTTTATTCAATTATGCTTGGAGAGTTTGAAAACGAACATTCTTTTATTGATATGGTTAGGCTATACGCCGTTGACCATGACTCAAGCGTCAAGATTGCACTAACACCTGATGGACAAATACTAACATACTCAAATCCGAATCCGCCCGTTTCAGCAGTAGACAATTATGGCTACGACTGGCTATCATCCCTATCAGAAATAGATGAAATTTACTATCAAGGCTTCCCAGGAGACTATTTGCTATTGGATTTCGGAAGCCTAGACGTAAGCCAAGCAGCAAAACTGGTTTTAAGGGCAAACCTAGAATGGAAGAAGGAAACATGCATCCATGTGCAAACTTTGAACGAAACAGGTGAGTGGGAAGACGCAGCCATTTTAAGAACAAGAAACCGCTGGTCAACAATAATCGTCGATCTGGCTGACTACCTGCCGAACCCTGAGGGAACAGTAAAAATACGCCTGTATATGACCGGAGTTCATAAAATAGACTTTGTGGGTTTAGACACGACAGTTGAGCAAGAGTATACGATCACGGAAGCAACGCTTTTCTATGCCGAACATTCAGAAAGCGGAAAGGTTACATTAAAGCTTTTGAAAAGCGATGACAAATACGCTGAGCTCCTCCCAGGAGAACAAATACGTCTGTACTTCATCCTACCGAACAAGCCAGCAGACAAGAATAGAAGCTTTATAATCCAAATAGAGGGGCACTACTATGCCATACAATAAACGTTTAATTGGTAAAGGAAAGAGAAAAGCGCTCTCCGGAATGCTCACACTACTGTTGATAGGCATGGTAATGCTGGTAAGTCGCACGCAGCTGGCTAGAACATCTGGGACCATTTATATTAGGGCTGACGGAGCCGTAGACCCTCCAACGGCGCCAATTTTCACACCCGACAACGCCTCCTACATCTTCATGAGCGACATAAATGAACCAATCGTTGTGGAAAGGGATAACATCCTCATCGATGGGGCTGGTTACTCCCTGCTGGGCCAAGGGCTTGGAGCAGGAATAAACCTAACCAGACGAGCAAATGTCACTGTTCGGAACCTAAAAATCAAGAACTTCGAATACGGCCTCTTCCTCGAATATTCTTCCAACATCAGCATCATCCGAAACTACATAATAAACAACGATTATGGCATCTATCTAGGTTTCTCTTCATCAAACAACAGCATCATCCGAAACGTATTTGTTAACAATGGTTTGTATGTTTACTGCTCTTACCGGAACGTGGTTAAGGACAACATGGTGAATGGTAGACCTCTGGTATATCTTGTGGGCATCTCAGACTTTGCGGTGCGGGATGCCGGACAGGTTATACTCATCAGATGCAAACGCATAAAGGTGGAAAACCTCAATTTATCCCATGCAACCGTAGGCGTGGAGCTATGGGAAACACACAACTCGACAATAGCTGGAAACAACGTAGCAAACAATGTGCTTGGCATCTATCTCTATGATTCCGCAAACAACACCATCTCTGGAAACTACGTGACAAACTGTAGCTATGGCATTTATATTATCCCTCGTATGTTCTCGGGCAACGCTGTCACTGGAAACTACGTGACAAACTGTAGCTACGGCGTCATCCTGTTTAGTTCCTATAGCAACATCGTCTACGGAAACAGCTTAAATAACAATTCTGTAGGTGTCTTGCTCCTTGCCATCTATGGTTCCCCTTCAAACATAATTTATCACAACAACTTCCTCAACAATGCCGTGCAAGCTCGCTCCGATGACGCGAGTGCCATATGGGATAATGGCTATCCTTCAGGCGGAAACTACTGGAGCGACTATCATTCGTTTGACCTGCGTAGTGGCCCCCATCAAAATGAGACTGGAAGCGACGGCATAGGCGACATGCCATACATTATTGATTCAAATAACCGCGACAGGTATCCGCTGATGAATCCATGGATTATCCATAACATAGCCATAACAAGCCTAACGGTCTCGAAGAGTTCTCCAAAGGTAAACGAAACCGTAGGCATATATGTCACAGTTCAAAATAGAGGTTATGTCAACGAAACATTCGCTATCTTTATAAATTATACGGGAGTAGAGGGAGGCCTTATAGCAAACCAAACCTTAACATTAGCCCCAATAGAATCAAGAACACTAAGCTTCATTTGGACACCAACCAAGTGTGGAGTATATGAAATAAAAGCTTACACAAGTCCTATCCCAAATGACATAAACCCAGAAGACAACACAAAAACAACACGCGTAGCGGTAGTCATCCAAGGGCTAGGCGGCGAAGCCTTCAAAAAATATTTCTCAACATCTAAGCTTTGTTAAACGAGTGATATGCAACGCGTGTATGCAGCATCAAAAGGCATGAAAGACTGGATGGCTAAAGCCATTAGAACATGAGAAGTAGAGAAAGCTAAATAAATCTTTGTAATATAACGATTAACCCGTTTTGAAGTTGAAGCGAAAGGAAAAATAGGAGATCATGGAGCATCGCAAAGGACATAGCTTCCCATTTATTAACTTTAATCTATTTTTAATCTGGATAAAAGTTTCGTGTTCTGATGCGTTAAGGTATTTGCAGTTTTAGAGGATCAATAGATCTTTGAAGAATCAAACATTAAAAAATCTTTCGAGACGTAGAACTTTCGCACGTTTCCTCTAATTCCAGCTTTTTCTGTTCTTATCAAGTGAATGTTTTGGAGTGTCTTGATATAATTGCTTATGCTTCTGTCGGATATTGGCAACAAGCCCAATTTTTTGCATCGACCTCTGTAAATTGAGAAGAGCTCGCCTGAGGTTATCCCAG
>QMYO01000304.1 GCA_003662715.1 Candidatus Bathyarchaeota archaeon
AGTTTTACAACAACACTAACTATTTTGTCTCCAGAATACTCAGCCGCAACATACTGCGTAATATCCCACCAATAATATTGTCCAGTTCCATAAACCAAAGTGCTATTTACAAGCGAACCGACAGCAGGAGCATTATTCCAAGTAATAGTCGCCTCGCTCCAGTTATCCCCAGTTTCATGCACATAAATCTCGACACTTGGATCATTATCCCTGTAAGTGCAGTAAAGGTAAAGCCTAGCAGAAGTAACAGTTTTCCCTTCAGGCAAAGCGCCTAAATCAAACTTAAGGTAACTACGCCTAGTCCTCGAATCAGACTTAACCCGCAAACTAGTCTCAAACCCATGATTACCATTAGGAAATTCAGCCTCAACCCAAGAATCATCAACTGGATAAAGCTGCTGAGAATACGAGGCTTCAACAGGAAAAACCAGCAACAAAGAACCTAAAAGAAAAATCACTAAAAGCAAAACAACTAACTTTTCCAGCCTTAAATTCACTAGTCCTCTCCCCTCAGCAAATTAAATTTACATTTCAACCCTTTTAAAACTTTTGGAATTATCTTCTATGAGTTTGTACTTATGCAGAAGGGAAACAAGATATGGACACAGATAGTGTCTCAAATAATTGATATCTGCTATTAGGGTTTGAATCTTGACCAGTGCTCTCGAAGTTTATAAATTTGGCAATATAAAGAATACTGAGTCTGATTTTTACATCTGCCTAGCGTTTCCAGAGATTTTCAGGTGACTCTGGACAGCCATTCTACTTTTTAAAGAAAAAAGGGAGAATGCGCTGTTCGAGTCTGTTGTCCTTGCTACATCGGTATGTTGCGAGATTTTACCCAATGTTTTTTCGCAATAACCAGGAACATTGAAGATATTAGCAAAAGCATCATCAAAAAAGCAAGTGTAAACTCAGGTATTACTGTAGAGTACTCGAAATTCAATGGAATCTCGTCAAGATTCTCGTCTAACGCATAGCTGTCAAATATGCCCTCAAGATCAAGCCGTAGCTGTCCGGTAAGTGGAATTTGCAAAACCTCGAATTCGACCCATGCAAGACTGCCAGAACCAGTCCTAGTTTTGCTTTGTTTGAGAACTTCACCATATACTACGTAACCATGCGTAGCATTGTGACTGCCAAAATCAGCCTCTACAGTGTCAACAGGATCTGGCCCAGACCATTGGCTTTTGCCGTCGCCAGTGTAATAACATCGAGTAGCATTAAGCTGATTCTTATTGTAGACCAGGTAAAACTGCCAAGCGTTAGCTGGAGTGGTCACATTAAGCCATACAGTCACGTTAAATTTCAGGCCTACGTAGGGCTCGACTTCAGGCACAGAGGTTGGCTCGATCCACATGGAATCTGCTGGAAGAGCTTGGACAGGAAAGGCAATGGCACTTAGCAAAAGCATTGATAATATAGAGAGAAAACCACAATACAATCGAATGTTAAAGATTTTCAACGTTTTACACCTTGACTGAAGATATTTTTCATTTCAAGTATTTGAAGTTTACGTTTTTATAGTCCACCTTATCGTAACATTTGTGTATTTTAGTTTTTCCTTGATAGCGCGGGTTTGTTACATAAAAAATAGGAAGTGACTTGTATTTGCTGGTTGATCAGCATGCATTTCCATAATTTGCTGAAATTGTTGCGATGTCTTTGATGTCAACTTTTTTGTCTCGGTTGATGTCTGCTGCTGGGTTCCACCGTGGATGCCCTGGGTATGAACCAAAGGCGACACTTCCCATTGCAAGGTCTTTTATGTCGATTTTTCCGTCATCGTTCAAGTCACCTATAATTCTTATTTTTACAGTTCCATCGATGTAGAAATTGTCAGCCAAGTTATATTCGTAGGGTACTGGAGTGGCTTCTGATATTATTGTGTAGTTGTTGCATGGCGTCGTTGATGTTGTGTTCCAATTAAATGTGAGTGTGATTTCTTCGTCTGGCGTCAAATTTTCGACATGAAGTACACCTATTAAGTTGTCGTTGTAGTATGTACTAACATCAAAAGTTTCGTTAAGTTCACCGAGGTTTTTGACTATAACAGTGATGTTAATTATCCATCCTTGGTATGCCCAGTTGCTGGGCGTATAGACATCTACAATCGCGATGTTTCGCTTCACCGTTAAGATTGCTACTTCTCCGTTCGTATAAAAGTTGTTTGTTGTGTTGAATTCATATGGCACTATGGTCGCGCTTCCACTGATAATATAGGTTCCGCTAGTTAATCCTGTTGTATTCCAAACAAATTTTACAGTAATCTCTGCGTTAGGTGGTAAATCTATTACTGGAATCGTGTCAATGACGGTGTTGTTGTAGTATGTTAATATGTCAAAGGTTTCACTGATGTTTCCAAGGTTCTTTGCCACAACGGTTATGTTCACAGGCCAACCAGCATATGCCCATGGTAAGGACGGAGTCACTGCGATTATAGCTACGTCGCGAATTACAGTCATTACAAAACCGTCAGTAACTTCGTGCGGTACGGGGTCATGTGCTGGATCAGCTAGCATAGTGTCGTGTAGATCTAAAACGCTGGATCCGATGGATTTGACTCTGAATCGTATTGTAGCCAGAACTACTGGAGCGTACGTGGTTATAGGAGTTGCTGGTGAATAGAAAGTTACTTTGAGCCATACGAATCCGTTAATGTTGCTCACCTGGATTTCTGGTTCATAGTTGGTTTCGCCTAGGACATCATGGACGATAATGTAGAGACATGTAAGGACATCTTTGTTAAATGACATATTGAACTCGTATCCGTAGAGGTTTTCTACATCATCAAGAGTAACATTAACTTCGAATGTCTTCGGGGGAACAAGTGTTGGATCAATTATCTCAGCGGGATCTACATATAGCTTTGCAAGTAAAACGTTGTTGAAGTAGCCATCAAATACGTTGCACGGAAGAGTTCGCTGCATTTCATCCTTGATTTCGACGTCATACAAGGTCAAACTGCTAGGTCCGAAATCTTCAACATGGAACATAATCTTTGCAAGTGTGCCGTTACCGCTTACGGCTGGCGGAGAGCTTAGCGTTGCTGAAATCGACATGTAACCCACTGTATTGTCAATTATTATTATGGGAATAGTTGAAGATGGAAAGAAATCACCTAGTTGTACTTGAACAACGTTAAGAATGCTTTTGTCGAAGCTTAGTTTAAACTCGAAGCTATAAACTTCGCTTGCGTCAGAAATTGTAACGTTGACGGTGAAGTTGCTGCATGGAGTAAGCAAGGGGTCGATTGTTTTTGAAGGGTCTATGCGTATTGTGGCTGGGGGTGGGGGAGTCCAAGGTGAAGTGTAAGTGTAGGTGGAGCTGCCGAAGGTTAATGGGATCTCTTCAAGATCCGCGTCTAACGCATAGCTGTTAAACATG
>QMYO01000305.1 GCA_003662715.1 Candidatus Bathyarchaeota archaeon
ATATTGGAGTTGTTATTGGAACTTGAGTTTAGAAGTTTGTCAGAGATTGCTGAAGGTTTAGAAAAACGTGGTTGGAAGATGACGCTTTCGGGTGTGCTTAAGCATATGAAGGGGTTGGAAAAAGCTGGTTTAGTGCGGCATGAGCCTGGTATTTTTGCTGAAAAGCCTGATGCTAGAAAAACCATTTATTTTTTGGAGGGAAGGGAAAGGGTGGAAAAGGTGTTGCAGAAATTAAAGGACGATATAGTAAATCCGTTGCGAGCTGGAGCGATATTGTGTGAAACGGCTGATTTTGTTCGTAGGATACAAGGAGTGGGACGTGAGTTAACTGGGAAGGAAAGGAGGCGTTTGGAATCCTTGCTTGCTGAATGTGAATCTGAAAGAGTTTTTAGATATTTAACGGAGGACGAAAAGAAGAAACTGAAGCTTTGGAGAATGATGGTGTCAATTATGTAAAGTTGTAGCAATTCTTTAAAGTTTTGATGGTTTAGTTATCTCTTGAAGCAGTTTTACGGCGTCTTTCTTTTCAGCTTTTGGTATTTTAGTTAAAAGCCATGTGGCTATTCCATCAATTTTTTCGGCAAATTCGCTTTTTCTGAGTTTGTTATACGCTAAGAAGGCTTTTTTCGATCCTACTTCTCCGTAAGATTTTGAAACTTTTAGGTCTTCTTTTATCTTTGTTATGCATGGAATTTCGAGAAGGTCTTCTAAGTCTTTAACGAATTCTTCAGTAAATTTTTTCGGTGTTTTTATTCTGTTTAGTATGAATCCGAGCGGGGTGGATTTAAGGAAGTATTTGCCAAGTCTGATTGTGTCTATGGCGGATTCAACGCACAAAACGAATTCGTCTTCTGTTAGTATTGGGATGAAATATTCACAGACTCCTAAAGATAGAAAAGCGGCTTTGCCTAGGGGGAATGGGACGTCGATTAGCATAAAGTCCGTTTTTAGACTGCTGAGTTTGCGTGCAAAACTGACGGGGTCTATTTCGAAGTAACTTTGCAGTGAAACTCCGGATGGTATGAGAAATAAATTGTCAATGTCCGTGTTGTATACTGCTCTGTTGATTTCCATATCTTTTTGCACTATGTCTTCGAATTTTAAATTTTTGGAGGAGAAGTTGAGTCCTAAGATTTTTTGGAGTGGCTGGTTTGGGTCGCCTTCTACCAGTACAACTTTCTTTCCTTTTTTGGCTAGGGCTGCGCCGACGTTCGCTGTTATGAGTGATTTGCCGACGCCGCCTTTTGAAACGGCGAATGTTATTGATTTCATTTGTCTTCAGCACCTTGTTTAATCATTGGGAAGACCAAAAATGTGCAGATAGTTAACGAATGGGTTAAAGGTGTACTCATTTATTTGACCTCTTTTTTTCTTTTAGTTCTAGGCTTCTAATAACGTCTTCTAGGGTGCGGCGGGGTCTGACTGTGACGCCGTATTTTCTTTCGAATTTTTCGATTTTTTCTTTTCGTCTCTGGACATCTGTTTCAAATTGTTTGCGTGCAATGTTTAGGATGCTGATTCGTTCTAGTTCACTTTTGTATTTTTCAGCGAGTTTCTTTTGTTCTTTGAATTTTCTGTGATATTTTATGGTGAGTGGGGATGTTATGAGGATTGTAGCTATTGCTGTTAAGGAGACGTACTGTAGAGCAGTGTGTGTGTTGGCGTGCGCTGAGTTTAGTGAGTTATATTGCTCTAATAGGTTGTTATAGCTTGTTTGAAGGGTGTTGTAATCGTTTTGGAGGGTGGTGTAGTTAGCCGTAAGCTCCTGGTATGTTTGGTTTAATGAGTCGTATTTTGTCAGCATTTGTTGATATGTCTGGTTGAGGCTAGCTACATTTTCTATAGTGAGTTTCATTTGGAAGCATTCCCAAAAAGTTTGGTTTAATGAGTTATAATTTTCCAAGAGGGAATTATATTCGTCTTGTAGCTTTTTGTAGTTCGCTCAGGTTTCTTGGTATGTTTGGTTTAGTGCTTCATAGCTGGTTTGTAGGTCTGTATAGTTCGTGAACAGCTGCCAGTATGTTTGGTTTAGTGAGTCGTAGTCTATTAGAAGTTGATAGTATGTTGAGTTTAGGTTTCGGTAGTTTTCCAGAAGGGCATTGTAGTTTTCTAGTAGTTCATAGTAGGGTTTGGAGAGTATTTTTACTTCTCGAGGGCTTGTGGTTAGGTTGTATGTGAAGTACAGGGTTGTGTGTGTGGTGTTTGATATTGGTAGAGCTGTTGTGTTGACTTTTTGTTCGTCGACTAGAACGATGTATGGTTTGTGGATTAGTTGTTCGGGGATTGTTATTCTGCAGAAACCTGTTGTGTCGGTGGTATCTGTGACTTTGAAGTTTAGCATATTGAATGTTTTGTTGAATTTGAAGTTGGAGATTGTTGAGTTGGAGATTGTGGGGATATGATGTGTTTTGTTTTCGTAGGTGATTGTGAAGTCGGAGAATGTCCCCATTAATGGATGGTTGTCTAGGTTGTTTGTGGCAATTGTGTATGGTAAATCTCCGATTCCGTCTTGGTCTACATCTTTCCCTTTGTAGTCGCTCCAGTAGTTTCCTTCTATGCCATTGTCCCAAGAATTTATTGAATTGATGCTGCTTATCGTATTGGTGTTGTTTATGAGGTTGTTGTGGAAGATCGTGTTGTTGTTAGAGTTATCTAGCACCATTGCGAACTGGTTTTCTAGAATGTTGTTTTCTGTTATACTGTTGTTGTGAGAGTCTGTTAGGTAGATTGCTTCTAGGTTTTCTATGAAGGTATTTGTTACGAATATGCTGTTGTTGGAGTTTATTATGCGAATTCCTTTGTAGTTGTATATTAGTATGTTATTGTTTAAGGTGATGTTAGCTAAGTTTTCTATGTGTATGCCGCATAGGGTGTAGTGGAATAGTCCGCTGTTTTTTATTGTGAAGCCTGAGATGTTGACGTTGTTCGCTGTTACTTTGATTATCGTTCCGGTTTTGTTTCCGTCGATTATTGTAGCGTTTTTGTTCTGTCCGATGAGGGATATGGACTTGTCAATTGTGAAGCGTTCATAGTATGTTCCGTTGTGTACATATATAGTGTCGCCGGGTGAGGCGTGTGCTAGTCCGCTTGTGATGTTCTGGTATGGGTGTTCTTGTGTACCGTCCCATGGGCCTGTGGTGTTGTTGTCATCTACGTAGATTGTTTTTGTGTTTGCGTTGGTTGGTGGATTTGTTAGGATTAGTGCGAGGGAGCTGATGAGAAGTAGGGATGTGATAAGGAAGGCAGATTTTTTCATTTTTGCCCCTTCTGTCTGTTGTTTTAGTTTTATGTTGTCTTCTGATATAAATAAATCGAGTGGAAGGTTGAATTATCCGCTGGTGGTCCACTTGTTATATCAATAGAATTAAT